>JAFXOC010000609.1 GCA_017529085.1 Selenomonadaceae bacterium
GACGGCTAAGCTGAGATTTTTTTCTGATTCATTCAATGGAGATAAAAATAAAATCGTAGCGAAAAAACGCTTGGCGTGGGCGGGGATTGATGAAAACAGGGTCGAATTTTTTCCGGTGCCGCTGGATTCATTTGAGATTTTTAATTGTATGGATGTCTTCCTTGACGCATATCCAAAGGGCGAGACCGTCTTGTTGGCGGACGCGCTTTATATGGGGACACTGGTTGTGTCCGCAACAAATTTTGGGCAAAGTGTGTTAAATTCCGTCGGTTTGGGCGAACTTTGGGCGACAGATGAAACGGCTTATGTAAATTCCGCCGTGGCTCTTGCCTTAGACGCTGAGCTACGAACGGCGCTTTATTCGTCATTGCGCGGTATGATGGAAAATTCTGTTTTAATGAATAGGGAAGTTTACGGTGATTATGTAAAGCTTGCAATATTCTCCGCTTTTGATTATTTGACGGAGCAGGACAAAATTATTCCTACGGATGAAGAAGCTAAAATTCTTTGGCAATTGTTCGATGATATACAGTATTTCGATAAAGAAAACAAACTTGCGATTGCCGATAGGTTGCTTTTGACAAAGCCGACGGATAGGGAACGAGTTGCCGACCTCGTGTTCGCTTTTGCGGATACCGATATAGAGACTTTGCAAAAGGCGGCTGAAATGTTGCCGGACGATACGATTGCGGGAAAATTTATCAAGTTTAACTCTGCAAAGCATAGAAAAAATTATGAAGAAGCCGAGAAGTTGGGGCTAGAGATAAAAGAGCTTACAACTACAGACGAAACCGACGAATATTTTGTATCCGCAACGCTTCACATGTTGGCGGATATGTATAAGAGTATGGGTCGAATGAAAGATGCCGCCGAAACGTATCTTTTAAGCGCAAAAAAGACAAAGGCAAAGTATAAGTCTAACGAGTATGACCGTTACGGCAACTACGTTTTCATGCTTAATTATACCGACGCAAGTCCGAAAGAGCTGTTAGAAGCCGCCAAAGGTTTCAGGGAATGTGTGAAAAATCTTCCGAGGTATACTCACGCTAAACGCAGAAACAAAAAAATCAAAGTTGGATATATTTCGCCCGATTTCAGAAATCATGTTGTGGCGTGTTTTGCTTTGGCGTTTTTTCAAGCAAGAAACGCCGAGCGTTTTGAAACTTTTGCTTATATGTTGAAAACGCCGGACGCTGTAACGGAGCTTTTCAGAAAGACGGCGGATAATTTTAGGGATCTTTCGACGGTCAAATACGATGAAGCGGCTAAAATTATATATGATGACAAAATAGATATTTTGGTAGACCTTGCAGGTTATACGGGATATAATCCGTTGCCGATAATGGCGAGAAAACCTGCGCCGATACAGATGTCCGGCATTGGATATTTTTCGCCTACGGGATTAAAGGAAATAGACTATTTTTTGGTGGACGAACACACCGCGCCTCCGGGTGAGGAAGAGAATTTTACCGAGGAACTTATTCGTCTGCCTCACAGTCATTTTTGCTATACCTACGTTAAACCCATGCAGGATAGGGATGAAACTTTAGCCTTTGAAAAAAATGGTTTCATCACTTTTGGCTCCATGAATAACAGCAACAAACTCAACGACAAAGTTTTAAAAACATGGAGCCGAATATTGGAAAACACGCCGAATTCAAAACTTTTTCTAAAGTTTTTAACTTACGATGACCCTTATCGGCTAAACAAAGAGCGAACTCGAATGAGGGACATCGGCATTGACTTAGACCGTGTAATTTTTGAGGGCTTCTCGGGGGATTACCTTAAAGGCTACAATCGTATAGACATAGCCTTAGATCCATATCCATATCCGGGCGGCGGTACCACTTGCGACGCGCTTATGATGGGTGTGCCGGTTATAACATTGTCGGGAAATAGCAATCATGAGAGGTTTGGCAAAAGCATTCTCTGCAACCTTAATTTGGAAGAGCTTGTAGCGTACAATGAAAACGAGTATGTAGATATTGCGATAAAACTTGCAAATGAAAAAGGCCGCCTAAAAAGGCTTCACGCAGAAATTCCCGATCGCATGAAAAACAGCGCGATAATGGATCAAAAAATCTACATGACAGACCTTGAGGCGGCTTATGAAGAAGTTTACAAAAAATGGCTGGAAAATTGATGGCGTTTACTTTTTGCCTTCATTTATAAAAGAGCTCGTCGCCTAGGGAATAATAGATTCCCAAGCAGATAATCGCTAAAATTGCTATGTCGCCCATGGTAACCTCCAAGTTTTTTTACGCAGATTAAAACACTTTTTACTGAAACGACCGTGGAAGCTTTCATGAATTACTTGTAAAATGTGAAAAATGTGATATAATGAGTAGGTAATAATAGATTTGAGGAGGATGATTATGCCAGCAGCAAAAGAGCCTTCAACAGCTTATATATTCTTTAATTGCGACGGTGAAAAATCCTTGGCGTCAAAGAATATATTCTATAATAAGGCGGTTTACGGCAGAACGCAGCTTGGGAGAAAAGCTCTGTGGAAAAAGATACAAGACGAGATGGAAGCAAAGCGCGTTGTGATTGCGGAAGATAAGGTAGAAGAAGCAAGAGACGCAGTCTTAAAGGGCGACCCCATGGATGCGGCTAAGTTGATGCAGTTCGGCGATATTCTGGAAATCGACCGTTACTGATTTTTAAGGTTGTTGCAGTTTTACCTGTAGCAACCTTTTTTTACTTGACGTTGAATTGCCTGTATAGTGAACGACAAAAATATTTTTACTTGCCTTTGCCTCCCCGCCCTTCGGGCGGGGAGGCAAAATATAAAATTTATTGTCGTTGACTATAGTAAAAAATTCCAATAATAGGTGACCATATGAGAAAAATAATCGCTTGTTTGTTTGTAGTCGGTATTTTAGCGGTATTGTTCTTTCCCTGCCTTTTTATAAGGACGGCTTCCAAGGAACTTTTGGTTTGTCCCATGTTTTCGGATATTGATTTTAAATCGACTTATATCCATTCGGTACAAAAAACGCCTGTGGCGGAATTATTTAAAATTACGCCTACAGGCAAAATCAAACTCTACGAAACCAGATACCGTTCTTACGGCGTAGGACTTCCATTTTTGGAATCGGAGGGGAAGTTTTCGCAAGAAGGCGACGAATTTGTTTTAACCATGAACCGCGAATTTGACAACATCGCTATTAGAACCGGAGTAGGCACTGAGCAAACGCTATTTGTAAATGAACAGGAATTGTCGATTTACCAAATGTTGCCTATGGGGGAGAGAGTGGAAATATTTGTTCAACCTTACTTTATCGGTAAATTTCTAAGATAGGGGAGCATTGATGTTCGCGGTAATAGTAAACTGCATTGCAATTATAATCGGATCTTTAATAGGTCTTGCGTTAAAACGCGGCGTGCCAAAGGAAACAGCGGACGCTTTAATGCGAGGCTTAGGCGTTTGCACAATTTTGATAGGCATACAAGGCGCGGTCGTTGAAAAAAATATCCTCATAATGATAGTCTCTGTGGTAATAGGTATTTTTTGGGGCGAAACCATTGACTTAGACGGCAAAGTAAATCGGTTGGCGGAAAAAGTCACAAAAAAATTTACAAAAAAAGATGGCGGCGAAGATTTTGCAAACGCTTTTGTCACGTCATGTCTAATAATGAACGTGGGTGCTATGGTTATTGTCGGTTCGTTAAACGCAGGGCTGTTGGGAGATTTTAATATGCTTTATACAAAATCTCTCTTGGATTTTATTTCCGGCATAATGCTTTCCGCCGTGATGGGCGCCGGGGTATTGGGTTCCGCCGTATTTACTTTAGTATTTCAAGGCGGCATAGTAATTTTTGCGGAAAATCTTGCTCCAATTTTATCGGATGAGATTATTAGCGAGCTAAATTCAGTAGGCTCTTTAATAATAATAGCTCTTGGTTTAAACATGGCGGAGATAACGAAATTTAAAGTGATAAACTATCTTCCCGCTCTTATAATAACTCCTGTTATAATGCTGATGATGAAACTGTTGTAAAAGCAGATGAAATCCCATTTTTTTGGATTTTCAGATTGTAGATAAAACGGGTTTTCCTTGAAAATAAGGGAAACTCGTTTAATTTTTTGTCTAGACAGAAAATAGTGAGAGCTCCAAAAAATATTTCTGCTTGAAAAAGGGGGAGATTTTATTTAAAATAAATGTAGAATTCAAAAAGGAGCGAGTAATTTTGAA
>JAFXOC010000610.1 GCA_017529085.1 Selenomonadaceae bacterium
AAAGGCGTGTTTTTAAACGGGCGCTTCGGGAATTTTGAGTATTGGAACATGGATAATGTCATAGCGGAAAGTCGCAAGTTGGTCGAACAAATTTTTAAGGAGTGATTTTTGTGTATAGACTTCACAATCCCGGAATCGAAAGCAAGATTGATTGGCTTGTCAAAAACAGGGATTTAAAGAGCAAACAAGTTGTTATAGTTTTGTTCAACGATCTTGGGATCAAAATCAAAAATTATTTAAATTCAAAATATGATATTAGAGAAGTTGCGATAATTGACGACGATGTAGCTAAATTTATCGGCGAAGTAAAATCTATGGAATATATACGTAATCTAGTCAAAAAATATTCAAATTTGGCGTATATCACGGCGGATGATAGTGAGGACAGGATAAACAAGATTTGCTTAAAGTTATCGAAATATGGCGCAAAGGATGAAGATATTTACATTTTAAGAGGTCGACCGCTTCGCGCTCAAGATGCTTTGTTAAAATGTTGCGAGGATTCTTCGATAAATACCGTTCTTGATGTTGGTTACGGTTTCGGGTTACAGTCGAATATATTTAAAGCGTATGGTAAAGACGTGACGGGAATTGATTTCGGAGCCGCTGAGAAGCCGTTTAAAACATTAAGCGGCGATTTTGAAACATACGAATTTAAAGATAAGTACGATTTGGTCTGGAGTTCGCATTCTTTAGAGCATCAGCAGAATATAAGAGTATTCATACAAAAATTATTCTCTGTCTGCAAGCCTTCGGGAAAAGTTGCGATAACCGTTCCACATACCAGAGGGGATATTTATGTCATCGGCGGTCATGTTACGGTGTGGAATTTGGGGCTCTTAATGTACAACATCATTTGCGCGGGTTACAGCTGCGTAAACGCGATAGGCAAGACATACGCCGGCAATGTGTCCGTTATTGCGCCTAACGAGCCGATTGAATTTGACGGAGATTACAGATGGGTAAATCATAAGGAATATTTCCCATCAAATTTAGATGTCGGCGACAACGGTTTCGGCAACGTAGCTTTTAACGGTGAAGTAGAAAGTATAAATTGGGACTAGCGAGGATTAGCAGCAAATGAACGAGTTAATATCGGTGGTATTGCCGGTGAGGAACGGAGAACGCACCATACGTCAAGCAATCGACAGCGTGTTAAAACAAACTTATCCGCATTTTGAACTGATTGTGGTGGATAATTCCGACGACGGCACGCCTGAGATTGTAAAATCATACAATGACGACAGAATAAAATATTTCCGTCAAATATCCAAGGGTTCGGTAAACGGATATAATGAGGCTCTCGACAATTATGTCGGCGGCGAATTTGTCACATTTATTCATCACGACGATATATATCGTCCGAGCAAACTTTACGAGCAGATTCGTATGTTTGACAAGTTTAGCGATGTTGACGTTGTGTACCACGATATTGATTTCGTTGACGACAATCTTCAACTGATACGGTTTCGCGGGCATGAGGATTTTTATCACCGAAATAACGATCTTTTGGCTGGCATGATGATAGGTTACGGCATTTCAAACGTAGGTATGTGCATCATGGTCAGGCGTGATTTTATTGAAAAGCATCGTCTTCGTTATTCGTTGGAAACAATCTACGGTTGCGATCACACATATGTGTTCGACTTGATAGACGCGGGAGCGACTTTTAAACACGTTAAAAAATCACTGTTGCTTTATCGTATTCACGATGATAATTATTCGCTGGATAGGGAAGCTGTGGAACGGGATTTTCAAAAATGTTACAGTCGCTATAGTTTGGAGAGATTAAAGGAGATTGCCGAAAGCACCAACTTCAGCGAAAACGAAAAGGAAGTTATACTTGGCAAATTGTATTATCGTTTAAATCATATTGATTTGGCGGAAGAATATTTCCTTGACGTTTTAAAAAATCGTATAAATCCGTGGGCAATGTTTTACTTGGGGACAGGTTATTACAGGTACAGGGGGAATTTTGCGGAAGCAAACAAATGGCTGAAAAAAGGTCACGAGATAATGCCGTATTGCCCGGAATTTATCAATAATATCGGCTGTTGCGTTTTGCAGACGGACGGGGTAAAAGCTGCGGAAAAATACTTTGAGTCGGCTTTAAAAATAAGAGGAGATTTTAACGACGCGGCGTACAACTTAGAGCATTGTAAATCGGGGCAAAATTTTAACCCCAGATTAACCGCCAGAGAGATAGAACATTCGGATTTGTTCGGGGTGATATGGAAGGAAGCCGAAAAGCAGCGCGAGGAAAGCGGAAGTTTGCAACCCGCGGGGAATTTATAGAGGCTGTCTGTTATAGAAAGTAGGGGACTGCGTGAGTAGCGAAATCGAAAGGTATCAAAAACATATTGAAAATTGGGTTGATTCTTTAGATTCGGAAATATCATATTGGAATTATGCCATGAGGGAAATGGGTGGAGAATTCTTTGTATACTGGGAGAATTTGGTGAAGCCAAACAAACCTTTTGTCTATGAAAATTTTCTTAAATCGCTCGGAGATTCTAAAAACGATTACAAATTTATAGATGTCGGTTCCGGACCTTGCTTTGCGGGAGGCACGGTTACAAAAGATATT
>JAFXOC010000611.1 GCA_017529085.1 Selenomonadaceae bacterium
ATCAGTTGGGCGATTGCCTTACGATGGTTGCAAACGCCATGCGCGCGGGGTTTAGCTTTTTGCAGGCGATGGAGCTTGTGTCAAGGGAAATGGAACCGCCCATAAGCGAAGAATTTTCTAGGGTAATGCGCGAAATGAACGTCGGCGCAAGGATGGAAAAAGCCTTGGAAGATATGGACGCGAGAGTTGCAAGCCCGGACTTTTCGCTGATGGTAACGGCTGTTTTGATACAGCGTCAGGTAGGCGGAAGTTTGGCGTCGATTTTGGATACCATAAGCGACACCATAAACGAGCGCATAAGAATGAGACGCGAGGTAAAGGCGCTGACGGCGCAGGGAAGATTGTCGGGCATAATTTTGGCTGTGCTTCCTGTTGCGTTATCTGCGCTGTTGGCTGTGACGAATCCAAATTACCTTCGTCCTTTGGTGGAAGAACCGCTTGGAAGAATTGCCATCGCATTTGCGGCTGTATTGGAAATTATAGGTTTCTTTGTAATACAGCGAATGGTGGAAATTGACGTTTAAGGTTTGTATATTGCCCGTGAGGGTGGATATAAGTTATTATTATTTATAAGGGGGAAATTCCTATGTTAGAAATTTTAAAGTACCTCAAGGCTCGTTATTTGAGCGAGAAAGGTCAGGGCATGGTTGAGTATGCGCTCATCCTTGCGTTTGTTGTAGCGATTGCTGCGTATCTTTCGAATAGTGGTGGCATTGGTGGAGCGTTAAAGGATACATTCGACAGTGTTAAAGATGAGCTTGGCAAGAAGACTCTTGGTGGTGCCTGATACTACAAAGTATGAAGTAAGCCTCCTCGAAAAGGGGAGGCTTGCTTCTAAAATTCTGTTTATATGATTGTTTAACGGAGGGATTATAATGAGAAGGCAAAAGGGACAGGCATTGGTGGAATTCGCCTTCGTCCTTCCTATTCTATTGATAATTGTTTTTATGATTTTATATGGCGGAATGATGTTTGCGGATTATCTTACATTGTCAAACACGGCAAGGAGCAGCGCAAGGGATGCGGCGCTTCTGGGTTCTGAAAAATATGACGCTATAAAAACGGAATATCGGGCAAATACGAAACTTATCGGTAATTTGTATATATGGGGAACGGGAGACGACAGTTTTAAAATTGAGAAAAAGCCCGGAGACGGTAATTTGAAAAATTACGTTGAAGTTACCATAAAGACAGATTTGAATAAGGATTTCCCTGCGGCGGGTTTTGTGCCGTTGCCGGAAACTTTTACGATTAAATACAGTATGCACGACGAAACGGCGAGTGCAACAAATTAGAATTTGAAGTTGCAAATAATTATGGAAACTCCTCCCTGCCGCTTCGCGGCTGTCCCTCCTCTAAGAGGAGGGCTTTATATAGCCTCCCTCTTAGAGGGAGGTGCCCGAAGGGCGGAGGGAGTGCCTCCCTCTAAGAGGGAGGGGGACCGCGAAGCGGTGGAAGGAGTTTCCATAAATAATAACGAAAATATAAAAAAAATACCACTTGCGGGTTTGGGCGGAGCCCAACAGAAGGAGTGTGTCGGATGTCGCTTTTACTTGAAAGATTGGGAAGACCGAAGGGCGAAGTTTTAAGACAGCGCTCCATTTTTGCGGGTCGCCAGTCGGAGACAACGGAGGACGCTTATCAGGAGTTAAAACTTGCAATACACAGGCGAATCGTTGACGAGATGAACGCCGAGGAACAGCGGGTCTTGTCTAGTACGGATAATGACAGGGAACGAGTGGAAGAACTCATCGACGCTTACTGTCAACGAGTGCTTGAGGAAAATCCGTTTTCTGTGCCTAGGGGCGAGCGTACAAGGATTGTCGCCGATATTTGCGATGAAATGTTGGGGCTTGGGCCTATCGAGCCGCTTTTGAAGGACGAAACCATAACGGAAATAATGATAAGCGGGCCTAAGCAGATTTTCGTGGAGCAAATGGGAAAACTCACCTTGACAAAGGTGCAGTTCCACGATACCGCTCATTTGATGAATATAGTGGAAAGAATCTTAACGCCCTTGGGACGGCGTATCGACGAATCGTCTCCTTTGGTGGATGCGCGTTTGTCCGACGGTTCGCGCGTTAATATCATAATACCGCCTTTGTCCTTGGTAGGCCCTGCGCTTACTATCCGCAAATTCTCCAAAACTCCGTTGTCCGTTGAAAACTTAATATCTTTCGGAACATTGTCGGAAGATATGGCTATGTTTTTAAGGGCGTGCGTCAAAGCCAGACTTAATATATTGGTGTCCGGAGGTACGGGTTCAGGTAAAACCACGACATTGAACGTGCTTTCAAGTTTCATTCCCAACGGGGAGCGTATCGTCACCATAGAGGACGCTGCGGAACTTAGGTTACAACAGGAACATATAGTAACGCTTGAAGCGCGTCCCGCAAACATTGAAGGCAGCGGCGAGGTTACAATTCGCGATCTTGTGAGGAATGCGCTCCGTATGCGTCCGGACAGAATAATCGTCGG
>JAFXOC010000612.1 GCA_017529085.1 Selenomonadaceae bacterium
CCGCCATATAACTTCTCCAAAAACATATATTAATAATACTTCTAAAAAAACAAAAAAATTCCTGCCTTGAATTAAATTTTTCTGTAGTAAACGAAAAAATGTTTGTACTGTATTTGGCTTTTCCGCCCGAAGGGTAGGGGAGTCAAATAAAAAACGGAATATCTTTTACTATAACTTCATTCATCGCAATATTCGATATTTAAAATATCGTCAATTTGAATTTTTGATTTATCCTGCATTATCATGACTTTTTCAATATTGTCAATTCTTTTAACCTCGCCTTTTATGCTGACATACGCGCCGCCGGATTTTTTTTCGTCGTTGACAAAATATGTGATAATAACTTTACCTTTTAATTTTTGCAGTTTGCGGTTTAATTCTCCCGACTCATCGTCTGAAAACTCAACTTTTTCTTCGGTAAGTCTTGACGTTTCGTTTGCTGCGTCTTCATAGCCCGTTAAAGCAGCAAAAGGAGAAAATTGAGCCGCTCGTTGCTCTGGTGAAAGACGCGGATGACGCTTTGAAATGTGATGCGGAAGGTTAATTATATCTTGGTATCGGCTGATGTCCTCATTCACGCTTTATGCCCCCCAACCTGTTTGTTGCGTTCTATTGTCATGGCTCCTTCCTGTAAATTTGCTCCTTTTAAAATCGCGTTTTTGCCAAATTTTTCTTTAAGGTTAATTACGGCGTGTTGCAACGATTTTTCTTTTTCATCCGACGAATTATCGGAGTATAGGTCTATTTCTTCATTACTTTCGCCTTCATCGATTACTCTGTTTGCCGTGACAGTTATCCTTCGCACCAAAAGATTAGGATTTGCTACGCGGTCATAAAGTGTTGTCGCGGCGTTTAAGATTATTTTAGACGACGATGTGGATTTATCAAGATTTATGGAACCATGCGCGGGTTTTGGCACTGTTCGCCCGTAGTGGTCAACGTGAATTTCGCCCTTATAATTTTTCATATTTTCTATGTCATAACCAATATCCAATACAATTTGGTCTGTGGTTAAATTCTTCTCAACAAGCTCCAAAACCAGCAAATCCGTCATTTCCCACACGATAAGTCTTGCCTTTTCATGGGAATACGGCTCTTGTAAGACTTGCCCGGAGCTTAAACTGTTGTTTTCGGGCGTATATGATTTTATCGCCTCCATTGTGCAAGGTTCATATCCCCACGCATGGTCGATTAAGAGTTCCGCGTTAATTCCAAAAAGTTTATACAACAGTTCTTCATATTCGACGGAACATCTGGCGATATCTCCCATTGTCAAAATTCCTTGAGCTTTTAGCTTATTTGCATATCCCTTCCCAACTCTCCAAAAATCCGTCAGAGGAGTATGACCCCACAGTTTTTCCCTATAACTCATTTCGTCCAGTTCTGCGATACGCACACCGTCTTTATCTGCGGGCATCTTTTTAGCCACAATGTCCATGGCGATTTTCGCCAAATATAAATTCGTGCCTATACCTGCCGTAGCTGTTATACCCGTTTCTTTTAAAACTTCTCGTATTAGTTTTAAAGTTAGCTCATGAGGGGTTGCATTGTAAGTTTTCAGATAATCCGTTAAATCTATAAAAACCTCGTCAACGGAATAAATATGAATGTCCTCGGGAGCGATATATCGAAGATAAATACCGTAAATTTTTGTGCTGTACTTCATATAAAGCGCCATTTGCGGTTTTGCGATAATATAATCAATCGCAAGATGCGGATTTTCCTTTAGTTCATTTATATTAAAAGATTTACCCGTCAATGGTTGTCTAAGTTTATTTGCGGCTTTTATTTTTTGTTCCACCTCAAAAAGCCTTGCTCTCCCCGGTATACCGAAAGTTTTAATAGCGGGGCTGGCTGCAAGGCATATTGTTTTCGAAGTTCTGCTTTCGTCCGCTACGACGAGATTTGTGATAAACGGATCAAGTCCTCGTTCTATACACTCTACGGACGCGTAGAAGGATTTTAGGTCGATTGCAACGTAATATTTCATAGTTTTTTTATATTTATACTTATGCTAAACATTAGATTCTGATTAAAAATACGATATTTACCATATATGGTATTCAAATTCGCATAAAGTTATGTTATACTAAATTCAGTCGATGATTTTATAGTGAACGCAAAAATATTTTTGTTTGAGTTTGCTTCCCCGCCCTTCGGGCGGGGAAGCAAATCACAAAATTTAATGGCGTTTACCATAAGAATAAATGAAAGGGGTATTTTTATGACAAGGAATACATTAAAAAAACTTTTCGCCGTATCTATGATACTTGCCGTATCCATGTTTACCGCAGGTTGCGACGATGACGATAACGACAGGAAGCACCAGCCTAAACACGCGCGTAACGATCACAGAGATCAGAGAGATCACAAGGAGCATGAGCGAGATAAAGATCGTTACAAAAATCAACACAGAGACGATCACAAAAACAATAATCATAAAGACGATAAACGCCCTCACAAACCAAGACCTCACTATAAATCCGACATGGTAGGAGAATACAGCGCGGTTGCGCTAAACAATGCCGCAACTCCAAAGGGAACCACTGTTTATGTGGATATATTCGAAGACGACAATGACGAACTTTATTTGGAACTCCCCAACGGCAGTAGCTATCCGATTTCCTTTAACGGTAATTCCGGCGAAGTGGCAGGCGGTACGATTTCAAAATCTACTGGCAGCTTCGTTTATAAAGATAAAAAAGGCGGAATGTGGCTCGTGGAAAAAGTTGATTGAAAATTTTTTATAAAAAAACCTCCCGAAAGGGGGAGGTTTTTTTGTTTTTATTTTAAGGCGTCGCCAAGTTTTGAATTGGTGTTGCGCGCAGCCTGTACGCTTTCCGCAAACTTCGCTTTCTCATCGCCTTCAAGTTTGTATTCGATAATCTTCTCCATGCCGTTCTTGCCGAGTACAACGGGAACGCCGATGCAGAGATCGCTTTCGCCGTACTCGCCTTCAAGAGCAACGCAGCAGGGCATAAGCTTTTTGGAATCAAGCGCGATAGCCTCAACCATAGCGGCAGCCGCAGCGCCGGGAGCGTACCAAGCGGAGGTGCCGAGAAGTTTCGTAAGAGTTGCGCCGCCCACTTTTGTCTGAGCAACGGCATCTTTAATCTGTTCATCGTTCAAGAAATGAGTGATGGGGATGCCATGATAGGTTGCAAGGCTGACAAGAGGAACCATGGTTGTATCGCTGTGACCGCCGATAACCATGCCGTCGATATCGGTGACGGAAGCGGGGAAACCTGCGTCGTTCAACGCTTTGGTTAAGAAATAACGGAAACGTCCGCTGTCAAGCATACCGCCCTGACCGATAACGCGATTGCGAGGAAGTTTGGAATCCTTTAAAGTGAGGTACGTCATAGCGTCCATAGGATTCGAGATAATGATGAAAATAGCGTTGGGCGAATGTTTCAAAGACTGATCCACAACGCCTTTAACGATTTTTGCGTTAACGCCGATAAGTTCTTCGCGAGTCATTCCGGGTTTTCTGGGAATACCGGAAGTTATAACCACAACGTCGCTTCCGGCGGTTGCGGAATAATCAGGCGCGTCAAGAGGGGAAGTAGCTCCCTTTACTTTTGTATCAAAATTCAACATATGCGCTGTCTGCATGATGTCCATGGCTTTACCTTCGGACAAACCTTCTTTAACATCAATAAGCACAATTTCCGCGCACACATTTTTAGCCGCAAGCACATTAGCCACAGTAGCGCCGACATTACCTGCGCCAACAACAGTTACCTTCATGTAATTGCCTCCTCATAGCAATTTAAATTAAACTTCTTTCTTTTCTTTTTCTCTTTTTTTGTAAAAAAAGAGAAAAAGAAAAG
>JAFXOC010000613.1 GCA_017529085.1 Selenomonadaceae bacterium
ATTACTTTCAAAAATACATGTTTTATGGTAGAATTTTTCAGTAAAACGGAATATGATAAAAAAACTTTATACAAAAAATTTATTTAACAAAATTTTCAAAATCGAGGTGTATACCAATGAGTGACTATGTATTTGCGGGAATTTTTGCCATAGTATACGGTTTTTTTATGGCATTTTTAGGCGAAAAAATTATTGATTATTTACTCCTTCGCAGTCGTTACGATTTAACCTTTCCCGACGACATATACATCAGGGGCAAAAACCGCAAACCCTTTTTATTTACATTAAGCGCTGTTTCATCTTTTTTTATGATACTTATGCTCGAACCGCTGCCGTTAGTATTCGCATTAATTTTCACGTCATGCTTAATAATCGTCACCCGCACGGACATGGAGCAGTACATGATTTTCGATTTAACCCTCCTCCCCTACTTTGTCTTGGCTTTCCCCGCGATATTTTTTCTCAACCTACCGCTGAAAGACCATCTTCTAACAGCGCTCGCTCTGTTTTTAATAATGCTCTTCTTCGCCGTAATCTCAAGAGGCGGCATAGGCGGCGGCGATGTAAAACTTCTCGCTTTAATCGGGCTTTGGCTCGGTCCCGACTTAGCCCTTTTAACTTTCGCCGCAGGAGCCGTTTTCGGCGGAGTCTTTTCCATAATCCTGCTTCTCACCAAACGCCGCGAAAAGGGCGGATATTTTGCTTACGGTCCGTTTTTTACTCTCTCTGCTCTCGTTATTTTGGCTATCGTGGGGTTTCAAGGGTAAAAAAATTTACGCAAAAATAAAAAAAGTACTGGAAATTTTTTTTATTATGGTGTATAATCACATTTGTTTGAAGGCTCACTTAGCTCAGTTGGTAGAGCATCTCCGTCACATGGAGGGGGTCGGGGGTTCGAGTCCCTCAGTGAGCACCATTTTTTGATGTTTTGAATTTGCGGCGATATATGAAAATATATCGCTTTTTTTATAAAAATTTTGCTGTTTGTTAAACCGGGAGGAATTTGTGTGCTGACTGAAGAGTTTAAAGAAAAAGTGCGGGATCACATTATAGAAAAATCCGAGGCGGTAAAAAATCTCGGTATTGTCATGGACTTTTGCGGAGAAGGTAGAGTTGTACTAGGTCTTCCGATTTTACCGCATACAACAAACGGTTATCAGATCTGTCACGGCGGCACATATATGATGCTCGCGGATTCTGCGATGGGCGCCGTATGCTTTGCTTTAAACAAAAAGGTTGTGACGCTTGAGGCGAATATCAGCTACTTAAAGAGCGCGCCTATAGGAACCAGGCTTAGAGCTGTGGCTTCGGCGCTTCATAACGGCTCTAGAACCTTATCTTGCACCTGTGATATTTTTGATGACGACAATCATCTTTGCGCTCAAGCCAGAGGCACCTTCTTTGTAGTGGGTCATATCGAGTAAAAATTCTCAAAAAAATCCTCAAAAAGTCATTGCTTCTTGAGGATTTTTTAACTCCATATATCAAGCCCATACTTGCTGATTTCACGACATCTTCTCTATATTTCTTGCAAAATACCTGCCAATACCGGCAATAAATTTCAAAGTATCGCCTTTCATATCATCCGGAAACGACGTAAGCGCAGGTCCCGTTTCAAAGTTCAGCGTTCCCCTATACCCTATATTCTTCAGTCCTCGCATAAATCCTTCCCAATCGGTAGCGGATTTATTCTCCCTGGTTTTGGTAAATGCAAAAGGAATCTGATGTAAATCCCGCCATCCGTCATTATCATGTATATGCAAAACCTTTAACCTGCTCTCCAGAGTCGTGATAAACTGCTCAAAATCCAGATGCACAAGGTTTGCATGGCCTGTATCAAAGCAAAAACCTAAAACTTCCGCTCCATACTTGTCGTTCATTGCGTCAATCCTACTCGCAGCTTTTACTGCGTCGCAACAAGGACCCTCTACCGCCCTGCCTCCGATGCCGTCGTAGAGGTTTTCGATGCACATGGTAATATTCAATGACTTAGCCAACGGCGCAAGTTCTTCCAAAAACGCTTGAGTCGCTTCCCATTCTTTTTCTTCAGAACCTAGGTAATACGCCAATTTAAACCCGTGAATAACGATGTATTTGCAGTCTAAGAAACTGCATAAACGCATACTCTTCGGCGCTACGATTTTTTGCAAGTACTCGTTAAGCTGCCGACTTCCTTTTGGCACATACATGGGGTACGGCATGTGCATCTGCCATACGTCTATCCCTACCTGCTCCAACGCCTCCTTATGCGGCGTGAAAAAAGCTTCCAACTCCTCAACTGTCTTTTCAAAGAAACGATTAATGCTGAAGCTATAAATATCCTTATTCTTCAGATACCTATGAAGACTAAAATCCACCGCGTCAAAACCCGCTTCCTTAAGCATTTTCGCGCCTTCGATAGGGCAATCGTCGTTAAGCGCGTTCTGCGTCTGTACCCCAATCCCTAGCTTCATTTTCTTCCTCCATGTCCTCAATCCGTTCAAAGTGGAAACTCGGCATATACTCGTCGTTAAAAAATCCGATGGGATTTTCAATCCCCATATCTCTCAACTGGCTTTCAATCTCCCGATAATACATATTGCAAATTAGAACCGCGCAATCCTTCGGGAGATTTTTTAGTTCTTCGGGAGACTTTACCTGTAGAGAGCAAAATTCCGTTCCCCATTTATCCTTATTGTTATCGCAGGTAAAAAGCGGCGGATATTTTTCGCCGTAACACTTCATATAAGCGCGACACATATTTCCGGCGCCGAACAAGACTCTTTTTTCATAACGCTTTAACATATTTTCCATGTCAATTTGCCACGCGAAAAAATCGCCGATTTCTCGCGCGTATTTTATGAGAGCGGGTTTTAACATTGGCGACGTTATAGAAGCGGTTCCGGCAAAATTCATTATAGTAAGCCCATCGTAGGAAATTTCTCTTAACCCGCGTATGATATTTAGCCAATCAGTACGCGGACGATTGCCGCTTACAGCCGTAAAAGGCAATATAGCGGTGTCTCCCGTTCCGTCAGAGTCGCGAAGCGTCACAGCCTTAATGCGACTGCCAAGCATAACGGCAACGTCTCGCATATTCTGTCCCAAAAAGCTGCACGTTCCAATATCCAGATGAAAGCCGAAACACTCAAATCCCGCAGCGTTGTTTAAATCGTCCACCCATTTTTTCGCTTCATGCGGGTCTGAGCATAAACCTCGGACAATTCCGCCGTTGTTTATGCGGTATTGACTTTCCAATAGTATGGTTACGCCGTATTGTTTCGCTATACCCGCCAAAGACAAATAATATTCTTTGCCCGCTTCCCAAACATCACGTTCGCCGATACCAACCGCTAAAGGTCGCATTATGACATATCGCGCTCCAGCCTTGCCGCATTCCGCGACACACTCTTTAAGCAGACTACGCATAGAGTCGAAAAAATCGTCTTTATCCTCTTTTTCTCCCAACTTCGGCGGCAGAAAATTCGCGTAAGCTATGGGAATGTTAAAATTTTTCCCTTTTATGACAGAAACGTAATTTGGAAGAATTCCCCGTAATTGTTCGGGATTATCCATTATCCAATGGCGATAAGATCTATCCCTTTTTTTCTTTCGCCAACCTACGACATGATAAGCGTGAAACCCCGCGATACCGCCGATATCTAAGGCGATACTGTCAAAACTGCGTCTAACGTCGTTAAGTCCCTGATTGGGAAACTTCCACGACACAATCCCCCAAGGGGCGCATACCAATTCCATCAAATCAGCCTTTCTTCTATCAATTTTTTTAATTTTGTAGACGACGTAGTTTCGGTATAAGGGAAGAACACCATTTCAGCGCCGCGTTCCCTCAACCATTGTTGTTTTGCAATCCACACAGGATCGTTTTCATAATCGCTGCCTGAAAACTGTACATCGAAATGATAAAGTTTCCAAGCCATATCCGTATCGGGACTTTCAATCGGAATCTCATGCGCCTCGTCCACAAACTTACAAGAACGCACCATATCCAGCCGCTCGTTAAACGGCACAAAAGGCTCAACCTTCTTATACTCTCTCACTTGTCTATCGGAGACAACCCCAACGATAAGATAATCGCAATGTTCCTTTGCGCGACGAAGAATGTTTAGATGCCCAATATGGAAGAGATCGAATACACCGGCAACGTAACCGATGTGATAGGGTTTATTTATAACGACTGATGAAGTTGCAACGGGTAAGCGTGGAACGGAATAAGATTTACCCGGATCAAATATACCGTAGTCCTCTACCCCCATATCTTCAAGCTGCTCCATAATTGATTGAAATTGTTTAATACAAATCAGAACTTTATATTCACCCGACCGCAACTTCTTCAATATCTCCGGCGATTGAACAGACACACCGTTAATTTCCTGTCCCCAGGCATCGGCATTATTATCCACTATGGCGTAAACAGAATAACGAACGCGATAAAGCTTCATAAACTCACGCGCATATTTGCCGCTGCCAAAGAGAATTAATTTTTTTCCATCAAGACCATTAAATATGTCTAAGAAAAGACGGCGATAATCTCTGGCAGGATAATTTAAGCGTTTCCGATTGGCTACCACCAGCGCATCATTACGCCGAATCTTTTTATGGTATTCAAATAGTGGATTTTCTTTCCTGAGCGTCCGCAAAAAAGACCACTCCATTTCCAGCCACGTACGTTTTGTTTCCAGCAACCCATATCTGGCGTACAAATTGTCCCTGGGCAGTACGTTTTCAAGTTCCGGCACACTAGCATAAAAAGAGGCAATCATCCTTGATATAATCAGACCTACAGGACAATTTTCCCTTGAAAACTCTTGGTCAAAGAAAACAAATGTATCATCTTTAAAAAAGCTGTTCAAAGGCACCATATCCAGGAACCCTATGTCAAACAGCTCCGTCTCACCCGTATTGTCATTGGCATCCGTAAATTTTCCGAAATGAACTGGTGAAGATGCAAGAATTATTTCCCTGAAATTATCCATCGCTTCCAGGATTTTTTCTTTATCTTTACGCAACAATTCTCTTAGGTATATTTGCCCTATTGGTTCATCAATATACGGCATTACATAACGACCATTTTTCAGCCTTCCATCTACTACAGGCACGCCGACCCTTCGCAGTATTTCCATATTTTCAGCCAACTGCCTAATTCGTTCCTCTCCTTCAAGATAAGCTGCTTCTTTAGTAACAATACCATTTTCATGTATTATTGTCAACATAGCGTTATCAATCCCACGCTCCAGAGACGAGGTAACATAAAGGGCATCGGCAAAATTCCCATCCTCAACGCATTCTATAAGGTAAGCATTAGACATGGCGTGAAACATACCATTATCAATTAATGATTGATACAAATATTCTTCTTCCATAAATACTGTAAGAGGATAATTATAACTGGGAATAAGTCGATTAGCCAAGTTCTCCTTAGGCAATTGCCCTTCGGCAAACAGTAGTGTCGGCTCTTCCAGATTCGGCAAAACAGAGTAAAATTTGTGTTGCACCAAACCGGCTTCCAAAAGTAGATCTTTTATTTCACTTTTCGAATACATGCGTCCTAAAAGTTTACCTGCATGACGATAATTTTCCACTCCTTCTAAAGTTGTATTGGTGTATGGATCACGGTCACCACAGAAATAACGAATTCCCAAGCGATTATTCATCCCAAGAAGCAGTTTCCCATTGGGAGCAAGCAACTTACGAATTTTCATCAAAACATTCAATGGCTCATAAGACAGCTCAATCAAGCCAAGACATACAATGTAATCAAACTTTTCTTCAACAATCTCGGCTACTTCAAAATTCGACGCTAAAACCTGCATACGAAAGACGCGACGCAACATATCGGCTGCGGTTCCGTCTTCTCCCAAGAAAAGGACTTTACTCCCTTTTTTAAATGGATACCATCTGATGATTGCGGTCGGCAAATCTCCAATTATTTTCCTTGCTTCTATTTTGTCGTCTTTCATAAGCCTCTAAGTTCCTTCACTCTTTTATTAAACAATGGTCTATATTTTTGCCTAAATAGCGCCAAAGCATTGTCAAAATCACTGAAATATTTGTAATCAGCTTCGTCAATGACAGCATTTTTCCATCGATCAACGTACACTATTGGCAGAACATTATCTTTTATCTTCGTCACATGTTCACATGGCTGCAATATCAGACTATGGCGATTAATCTCTTCTTTAGTTGGTTTTAATGTTACCTTTACGCTTATTTCTGAGTTGAATTGCAATATATATGGCAAAATGGAAGCTAATACGCCCTGCGAAATCGCGTCATTATTTTTCAAATATATCAAAACACTATCAAGAGAGTGCAACCGCTCAGCCAGTTTATCCGTACCTACGACGTAAGGTACGATCCGTTTCTCAGCTTTACCTGTTATACCATTAATAAAATCCTCCCATGCATTCAACAATGTCTGCGCGGTACCATACTTACATTTAGCCAAGCAGCCGTATATTTCGGTATAAAAAGTCTTGGTTATACTCTGATAAAAAATCTCTATTTGCTCCTCCGGTAGATATCTTGAAAAAAAAGCGCATCGATTCCTATTGGCGTAATATTTCAGAAACATATTCCTTACACTTGCTCCCGACATATCATGTAAGGCTTTTGCCCTGCCATTGACCACTACTTTATATCCGGCTCTGCGACACTTTGTGCACCATTCTATATCATCCCAATAGATGAAGTTTTCCTCTCTAAAACCGCCAAACACCTTCACAGCTTCACCACGAGCCATCAAACAACAACTTGCCACATAGTCACATTCCAGTACCACATCTCCCTTCAAGTCTTTACTACCTCCAAAAACACCGCCCCAATGAAAGTTTTCGTAATCGATTCTTCCACCAAAATCCTGTATCTTATCCGGTTCAATCCAATATGCTGTCTTGGCACCACAGATGCCTACATCATGATGATTTTCCATATATTCGTACAGTTCTGCCACCACATTTTCTTCCATAAAAGCATCATTATCCAGAAGCATAAAATACTTATAACCTCTTGCAATAGCTTCTCTAATTCCGCGACCAAATCCACCGGAACCCCCAAGATTTTCCTTATTTTCCAGTATGGTCACAGCTTCACCATAAGTCTCCCTGAGTCTTGACACAGATTCATCAGTAGACGCATTGTCCACCACATAAATATCAAAATTTCGACAATTTTGTTTAAGTATATGCTTAACACACTTTACTACCATTGCAGCCTTATTGAAGTTACAAACAAAAATCCCAATTTCCCTCATATTCGCACTCATACCTCCTTCGGCATAGCAAACCATTCACGATTATTTTCATATAGCTTCTTCATGTATTCTGTCTGTTGACCGAAGGAAAAATGTCCCACAACAGTATCCTCTGCCACCACGATAGCATATGAATTATTAATACAAAACTCTCCCAGTTTTCCTTCATCCACGCCTAAATCCCTCTGACCCGAAACGTCAAACCCATTGAATGATTCCCAGAAGCTACGTTTGAATAGAATAAAGCCTATACTGAAGCGGACATTACAAAAGCTGTACTTCTTCTTATTTTTACCAAATAACTCGCCCAAAATATCTAACTGCGGAATATCACTTGCCAACCCCCATAGATATCCGGCAACCTCGTCACAACACTCCACCATACGTCTACGAGAACCTCCGAAAAACGCATATTCAAATCTTCTGTCGTATTCATTCAACTTTCCCAAATGCTTAAGAAACGGTATATAACCATAACCATTTAGAGGTAACAGCGGACCAGCAAATCCTATTTCATATCTAGACTCCAATTCTGCCGTTAAATAGGCATTCATAATTCTTTCAAATGTATGTTTTGTCAAAAATATATCTTCATCCATCTTGTATATCCACTTAACATAAGGATATAATCTAATAGCTATATTTTGTATCAAAGTAACGCTGTTCATAGATGTACTTAGATATGACCAATCATTTTGTTCTGCTAAATCAGCTAAATCGTCACTCCAAACGCCCGAAGATAAGATGCATATTTCAATATCTCTCGGAACCACTCTGCAAAGGCGTTCAAAAACATCCTCCCATAAAAATTCCTTATAACCGCTAAGAACAAAACAAACCTTATCTTTTCTTTTACGTCTGTCAATGAACTTATAGTTCGTAAGTTCCCATATCCGCCTCCAAAACGTTTCTTCTAGGAATATATAATTATCAAAGCCTCTACTTTGAAGCTCTTGTACAACATCGTTTTTATATTTATCAGATACAGCAATTATAAATAATGGAAAATTGGTTTTTTCAATTTCATCTATAGCACAAATTTTATAACCTTCCAAACTATCTGCATTGTTTTTTTTGTCAGTAACTACTATCCCACGGATTTTTATGAAATATGGCATCTTGAAAAAATATAAAACTCTCCTTGCAAAAACACCCGCACCATATATCCATATATTATTCGCATGACACAGTTTCTCTATGCAATCCATTAACATTCAACCTCCACTAAAGACATGTCTTAAATATATAGTGACCTATTCGTATATATTTATCTACAAAACTTATCTTGTTTTTTATGACGTGTAAGCTCTATTATGTTGTAAATAACCACAATAATACCTCCAGAAAATATAAAAACATCTTTTAAGGCATTTATTCTTCATTTCATATTGACACCACCTTGCTTTGTGATAAAATATTTAAAAAAAATATAAACGAAAAGTATTCAGACTGTAGACTTATTATTGTTTATTCACTCCTCTTGCTCTCCCCCCTACCCCCTCTCGGAGGGGGCTTGGTTAGATGAAATATAAAATTTTGGCTCAAAAGTAATAATCAGAGTGCCTCCCTCTTAGAGGGAGGGGGACCGCGAAGCGGTGGAAGGAGAGCCGTGAAGAGCACAATATTGATTGATTTGTCTACAGTCTGAAGTATTAGAGATAAGAAAAATAAAAAAGGGGCAAAAAGAATATGAAACAGCATTACATTATGCCCGTAGGCGTAGACGACTTTCGCCGAGTTCGCGAACAATATTACTATGTGGATAAAACAGATTTTATAAAATCTCTTATCGACAGTCACAGTCAAGCAACTCTTATAACAAGACCCCGGCGTTTCGGTAAAACACTTGCGCTTAGTATGTTGTATTATTTTTTTACTTTGGAAAACGCCAAGGAAAATCGTGCTCTCTTTGAAGGCACCGCTATAGAAAAAGCCGGCGAAAAGTATATGGCGTTTCAGGGAAGCAAACCTACTGTGTTTGTGAGCTTGAAG
>JAFXOC010000614.1 GCA_017529085.1 Selenomonadaceae bacterium
GTGCTTACGAAGTCGTCGTTAAAGATTTTTTGATATTCTTCGGCTTTGGCAAGAACGCGCACCATATCCATGCCCATTGTAAGGCGTTCCGTTCCTTTGACGCTTGGAATTTTGGATAAAATTTCCTCCAATTTCTTTTGCAAATTGGGAAGGTTGGTTTTGCACTCGGTAAATATATCGAGGAGCAGACCTTCCGCATCTTTCACGAGCGCGAGAAGAGCGTGAGCGGAAGTTATTTCCTGATGATAGCGAAGAGCCGCCGTTTGCTGCGCCGCTTGTAATGCCGCTAAAGTTTTTGCCGTATATTTATCCTCTTTCATGGTGATTCCTCCAATTCTGTCATGTTTTTTAATCTGTTCCCCCGCCCTTCGGGCGGGGGAACAGATTATAACAAAATTTAATCATTAAATATATTTTTAACTTCAAGGATATAATACAACGAATAAGTCAAAAAGTCAAATTATTTTTTGATGTTTTGACATTTGTCTTATTCCATATTAATTCATTTTAGTTGCAAGTTTTCTATAATAAGCAAACGCGTATTGTTGATAAACCCCGTTATACGGCGAATATTTTTCGTAAGGATATCCGTCCTTGTAAAATTCTTCTAAGATCCGTTTTACCCATACGTCTTTGGGAAACGCATTTAAATGGTGCAATCCGAAAAGAGATATGCAACTTGCGACTTTCAGTCCTACGCCGTAAAGTTTTTGCAATTCTTTTATTGCGTTGTCCGAGCTCATTTTTTTCAATTTGTCGAAATTTATTTTTCCTTCGCAATAATCTTGCGCCGCTCGTTTTACATAAGGCACCCTATAGCCTAATTTACAATCGGTTAAAATTTTATCGTCCAAATTCGCAATTTTTTCCGGAGTAGGGAAGGGGTAATAAACTTCACCCAAAGCGTCCCGTTTTTCCCCGCCGCAGTATCTTGTAAGCAAGAATACGGATTTTTCTATGGCGGGTATATTTTTATTCTGAGAAATAATGAATGAAATAAGCGTTTCAAAAGGATCTTGACGAAGAATGCGAATACCCTTTTCCGATTCGGCCGCGGCGAGTAAAAATTTATCGTTTGCATCTATTCTTTTACGAATTTCCGCATAATTTTCGTCCAAATCGAGATATTCTTTCCAAATAGCGTTAAATTCGTCCTGGTCCGCCAGAATTTCAAATCTACCTTCACTTTTTTCTTTTATAATAAGAGCGTATTTATCATGTAAAATTCTATATCCGCCCGTTATCTTTTCCCACCTGAAACATTGTCCGCTGGTTGCGATTTTTTCTAAATTAAAATCATCGTCGGTTGAAAAAATCATAAAATCACTCCTAAAAATATACCCCTCGCAATTTAGCGAGGGGCTTTTCGTTAAAATGCCGGCACAACAGCGCCTTTATATTTCTCTTCGATAAATTTTTTCACTGCATCGGACTGCACGGCTTTTATAAGAGATTTAATTTCGCTTCGATTTTCGTCTCCTTTGCGAACAGCGATAATGTTTACATAAGGCGAATCGTTTCCTTCAATGGCTATAGCGTCTTTGGTCGGCACCAAATCTACCTGCATTGCAAAATTGGAGTTGATAACCGCAGCGTCCACGTCCTCAAGCGTACGGGGAAGTTGCGCTGCTTCAATCTCTCTTACAGTTAAATTCTTCTTATTTTCCACAATATCCTGAACCGTGGCTTTTTCGTTTACGCCGTCTTTTAATTTAATTACGCCTTGTTTTTCAAGGAGCAACAAAGCGCGTCCGCCGTTTGTGGGGTCGCTTGGAATGGCTACGATACCGCCGTTTTTAAGCTCGTCAAGTTTTTTAATCTTATGAGAATAAATCCCCATAGGCTCGATATGAATCCCCGCCGCGCTTGTAAGCTTACATTCTTTATGCTCTTCAACAAAATTATCCAAATATGGCTTGTGTTGGAAGAAGTTTGCGTCAAGTTCCTTGTCGTTTAACGAAAGATTAGGCTGAACATAATCGTTAAACTCAATAACTTCAAGCTTAATTCCTTCGTTTTCCAAAACCGGCTGTACTACTTCCAATATCTCCGCATGAGGCACAGCCGTAGCTCCAACTTTAATAGTTTTGGTCGAAGCTTTATTGCCTCCACACCCCACAACCAAAAGCGACATAGCTAAAACCGCCGTTAAAGCTAAAACTAACTTTTTCATA
>JAFXOC010000615.1 GCA_017529085.1 Selenomonadaceae bacterium
GAAAGAAAGTAAGAACTCACGTTTCCTCAAATGTTCGGAAAGTTTGGTGCCTAAAAATTGGACTAATTGGACTAGGACAATTAATATAATGACGGTGGCAATCATAATTTCGGGGCGAAAGCGTTGATAGCCATATCTTATGGCTAGGTCTCCAAGTCCGCCGCCACCTATTGCCCCTGCCATTGCGCTTTCGCCTACAAGAGCTATAACAACTGTTGTAAGCTGTGCTACGATGCTCGGCATGGATTCCGGCAAGAGTACCCTTGATATGATTTGATAAGGAGTGGCTCCCATTGAGAGCGCCGCTTCGATTAGTCCGTAAGGCACCTCTTTTAAAGATGTTTCGACTTGCCGTCCAATAAACGGTATGGACGCAATTACAAGCGGCACCATTGCGGCTGTCGTGCCTATGGCGCTGCCGACTATAAAACGTGTGAATGGAATTATCGCCACCATAAGAATTATGAACGGAATCGAACGAACAGCGTTTACTATGCCGCCGATTACTTTGTTTAATGTTTCGTTTTCAAGTATTCCGCCCTTTTCGGTGGTGTAGAGGAGGACGCCTAGCGGCACGCCTATGATGGAGGCGATTATCATGGATACTGCCACCATATAAACCGTTTCTCCCAAGGCTTTAAGCAGGAGATTCAGCATTTCGCCTGACATAGCCTATCACCTCCAACTTTAAATCCTGCTCGGATAGATAGGATAGCGCCTTGTAAATTCCGTCCTCATCCCCGGTAATTCCCACAATCATTCTACCGAACGGTACTTTTTGTATCTCGTCCAAATTCCCGAAAAGCATTGTGCATTCGACGGGACAACTTCTTATCATTCCGGCAAGTACCGGGTCATCGGCGTTTTCTCCGATGAACGTAAGTCGTAATAATAGATAACCGCCTTCTATCGGCTCTTTTGAAATGTGACCGCCTCTAAACGCTACGGGAAGTTCGTTAGATAAAACGACGCTGATAAACTCTTTCGTAATATCTTTTTGCGGATTGGTAAAGACTTGCAACACTGAACCTTCTTCGGCGATAACCCCGTTTTCTATAACCGCCACTCTATTGCAAATATCTTTTATAACTTGCATCTCATGGGTTATTACAACGACCGTAAGGGATAAGTTTTCGTTTATAACCCTAATCAAATCCAATATAGACTTGGTAGTTTGCGGATCAAGCGCGCTTGTGGCCTCATCGCATAGCAAAATTTTCGGATCGCTCGCCAAAGCCCTTGCAATGCCAACGCGTTGTTTCTGTCCGCCGGACAACGCGGAAGGATATTGCTTCGCCTTGTCTTCTAAACCCACAAGCGACAACAGGGACGTGACTTTTCTTTCTATTTCTTCTTCAGGCATATCCAACAGACGGAGAGGAAATGCGATATTGTCGTAAACAGTTGCACTTGATAAAAGGTTAAAATGTTGAAATATCATGCCGATACGTTTTCTTGCGGCGCGAAGCTCACTTGAGCCCATTGCGGTAAGTTCTTCGCCGTCTACAAA
>JAFXOC010000616.1 GCA_017529085.1 Selenomonadaceae bacterium
AAAGAGAAAGAAAAAACTTTAACGGGCTCTGATTGTCCGTTTAAGCAAAAAATTTCAACATTCACTAAACCCCTTATTAAAGTTTTTTTCTCTTTTTCTTTTGTTACTTTTCTTTTTCTCTTTTTTTACAAAAAAAGAGAAAAAGAAAAGTAAGAACTTTAAGCATAGGAAAAACTTTATGAAAAACAGAACGAGAGAGAATATAAGGCGAAAGCGCAGGATTAGGCGAAGGCGAAGGCGGGCGAATTTGTTTCGTTGGCTGGTGTTTATAATTTTTTCGCTGACGATTTTGTCCTTGGCGATTTTCGTGTTTTATCGGATTTACGAGGGCGCAAGCTATCTGTATAACGAGTATGTGACAATGCACAACAGTTATGTTGAGAGAAAGAGCGCGAGAGGCGTTGATTCGGGTAGTTTTAGCGGATATACCAACGCATTGGTTTTGGGAATAGACGATGGAATTTCCGCGGACGGCAGTACCGAAGGACAACACGCCGACAGCATTTTTTTTATAAGTATGTCGAACGATACCGGAAAACTTAATGTTTTTGCCATACCTCCCGATACTTACGTTGACGTAAAGGACGGTACTGGAAGGATCGCGACTTTATATACGAGCGGCGGCGCGCCTAGAGTGACTCGGGCGGTTTCGGAATTTTTGGGAGTTTCCGTTCATCAGTATGTGGTGATAAATATGGAGGCTTTCAGGGATTTGGTGGACGCTTTGGGCGGTATTGATATGTATGTTGAGGACGATATGGATTATGATGATGAAGCGGGAAATATCGGCATACATCTGAAGAAGGGCTATCAACATTTGGACGGCGAGGCTGCGGAGGATTTTTTGCGGTATAGGAATACGGCGCTGTCGGATACCGGACGGGTGCAGCGTCAGCAAAAATTTTTGAAGGCGTTGTACCAGAAAATATTGCAGCTAGATACCATAGGGAAATTGCCGGAGATAGCCGAGGTCTTTAAGACAAAGGTGGAAAGCAGCGCGGAAATTTTCGATTCGGCGCATTTGGCGAACGTTTTGAGAAAATTAAGCAGCGACCCGCCGACTGTGGTTACGCTGCCGGGATGGCAAGACCAAAGCGGGGCAAGGATATGGAATCCCAATCGGGAGGAGATAGACGCGAAAATGAAAGAATTTTTCCCGGAAATGAGCGAAGCGGAAAGGTGAGGATTATGACACAGGAAGCGTTGGTAAAATCCATTGCAAAAGCGGCGGCGGATAAGAAGGCGCGGGACATCGTGATGATGGATATGCGAAATCTTATGAGCTCCACGGACGATTTTATTATAGCGGATGCTAAGACCGCTACCCAGGCGCGGGCTATTGCGGATAACATAGAAGAAGAATTGGATAAACAAGGCGTGCATTTTCTGCATAAAGAGGGCTATCACGAAGGGGAATGGATACTTTTGGACTATGGCGACGCGGTGGCGCATATATTTAAAACCGAAGCGAGGGAATATTACGCACTGGAGAGATTGTGGGCGGACGCGAAACTCACAAGGTTCGAGGATTAAAAAGTGGAGAAAAAATTATCGCCAAGCACCGTGGCAGTATTAAAAGTGGCAAGGCTCTCGGAAATAGGCGCGTTTTTGGACGCGGGAACGGGGAATACGAACGACGATATCCTGTTGCATAAAACTCAACAGATCGCAGAAGTAAAAGTAGGCGACACGGTAAAAGTTTTCTTGTACCTAGACCCCAAAAAGCGACTCACCGCAAGCATGAGAACGCCAAAGATGAAAATCGGGCAGATAGCGAGATTGAAAGTCATAAACACCTCAAAGGACGGCGCGTTTTTGGACGTAGGCGCGGAGCGTGGAATTTTTATGCCTTTCGCGGGAATGAGGGGGAGACCTCAAATAGGCGAAACCGTATGGGCGAAACTGTATACGGATAAAAGCGGCAGGTTGGCCGTTACGATGGAAGTTGAAGACGAGTTAAGGCGCGCCTCAGTACCCGCGATAAATGTGAAAAAAGGGGATAAACTTCACGGCAGCGTATATAATATAACGGAAAAAGGCGTGTTTATGTTCAGCGACGAACGCTATATCGTTTTTATCGACCATAAGGAGGTAACAAAGCGCCCGAGAGTCGGGGAAGAAATCGAATGTCGTGTGACTTTTGTGAGGGAAGACGGACGATTAAACGCATCCCTTCGCCCGCAAAAGGAGAACGCAAGACTTTACGATGCGGATATGATATTGGCGGAATTGAATAAAAGAGACGGAGCGATGCCGTATAGCGATAAGACTTCGAGCGAAGTGATAAAGGAGAAGTTTAATCTAAGCAAGGCGGCGTTTAAGCGAGCCTTGGGGCATTTGCTGAAAAAAGGCGAAATAGAATTTACGGAGACAGGCACAAAACTAAAAGATTAAAAACTCCTCCCTGCCGCTTCGCGGCTGTCCCTCCTCTAAGAGGAGGGCTTTTAAAGCGCACCTCTTAGAGGAAAACAGACAAAAGCGAATGAACATCGAAAAATCAAGCCAGAACTAACAATCAAAGCCACCCGGGAGTCCAG
The DNA here is from genome assembly GCA_017529085.1 of Selenomonadaceae bacterium. Classification (GTDB taxonomy): domain Bacteria; phylum Bacillota; class Negativicutes; order Selenomonadales; family Selenomonadaceae; genus RGIG9201. The sequence continues at coordinate 2,538 of JAFXOC010000616.1, forward strand.
AGGGCTGCGCCTTTTGGCGGGGACAAGGGGCAGCGCCCCTTGTGGGGTTTGGGGCGAAGCCCCAACAACAACAAAAAAAAAAATTAAAGAAGGAATTTTTTTAAGAAAGTAGAATAAAAAAAATAATGAATTAAATGGTTATGGGGGCGAACTTCTATGGCACAAGCTGAAAAAAAGAAGGTCGAGAATAAGGGGATACTGCTTGAGACGGGTACGAACGAATTCGAGATCGTTGAATTTAGCATAGGAAAAGTTAATTACGGAATAAACGTTGCGAAGGTGCGAGAGGTTATTACCAGGGCGCCTATAACGGGAATGCCGCAGGCGCATCCTTACGTTGACGGTTTGTTTACGCTCCGCGGGAAAGCCATACCCTTGGTAAATCTTCCGCGCTGCTTGAATGTGCCTTCGTCTGATGTTCCTAAGAATATAATCGTTACGGAGATAAACAATTACGATATTGGATTTTTGGTTGAAAACGTTTATCGTATACACCGCATTTCGTGGCGCGATATGGAACCTGCGCCGGAAGTCGGTGATCAGAGCCGCGTTGTCGGTATTATCAAGATGGAGGACAGGATAGTTCTGCTTCTTGACTTTGAAACGATTATAGCGGAAATAAATCCCGAGATTAACGCAAAACTCACCACGTTTGAAGAAGCTACGACGGACGTAAAGGAACAGCGTTCCGACGTTCACGTTGTGGTTGCCGAAGATTCGGCGATGTTAAGGGATCTCTTGGTGACGACCCTTCACGAATCGGGTTATCGTTTCGTAAGAGATTTCGGCAACGGGCAGGATGCTTGGGATTATTTGTTGGGACTCTCCAAAAAGAGCGGACCTATTGAAAATCATGTGCGCGTTATCGTGTCTGATGTTGAGATGCCGAAGATGGACGGGCATCGCCTGTTGAAATTGGTGCGTGAAAACGAGCGGCTTGCAAATGTGCCGTTTGTGTTGTTCTCGTCGCTCATAAGCGAAGAAATGAAGAGAAAGGGCGAAGATTTGGGCGCAAGCGGGCAGATTTCGAAGCCTGAAATAAATCAGCTTATAGGGTTATTAGACAATTTAATATTCGGAAAACCGATTCGTCAATCGGATAAAGAAGAATAAGCAAACCCCCCGCGAGTTTGATATACTTCCCCTATGAGAGACAGTAAAAAATAAAACTGTCATCATAGGGGCTTTTTTTGCTGTTTTCGGACATAGTTCTGCTATGCCTTTAACTACATTTTCTGATCTAACAAAAATTTTCTCGAGCTTGTGAATGTGTCACTTAGATGAAGTATAGATTGTAAAATTTTAAGGGCAACCTCTAAAAACTATTTGATTTCTCTGATGACTCCCCGCCCCCTTCGGTGCGGGGAGTCATCAAAAATGAATTTTTAGAGATGCCATAAAATCAATATCGAAAGGGTGGCGATATTATGAAAAAACTGCTTATAGCGGACGATAACGAAGATATTTTGGAAATTCTTACCACTTTCGCTACGGCTGAAGGTTATGATGTTACAACTGCTAATGACGGCGAAGAGACTCTCGTAAAATTTTTTTCCTCTAATTTTGACATGATACTTTTGGATGTTATGATGCCCAAATTGGACGGTTTTGAGGTTTGCAAAAAAATTCGGGAAGTTTCCAATATCCCCATAATCCTAATCACGGCTAAGGGCGAGGATTACGACCGTATCATGGGGCTCGACACCGGCGCGGATGATTATGTGGTAAAACCGTTTTCCGCTAAAGAAGTTATGGCCAGAATTCGCGCTGTGCTGCGCAGATTAGACAGAGTGAAAGATGCCTCAGGCAATAAAATTTTTCGCTTCGACAACCTTACCATAGATACTACCGACGGTAAAGTTACGCTTGCGGGAGAAAATATCGACTTGACGCGAAAAGAATTTGATTTATTGTTGCTGCTTACTGATAACAAGGGACGAGCGTTTTCAAGAGAACATCTTTTAGAAAGTCTGTGGGGGCTTGAATACGAAGGCGAAACACGCACTGTAGACACTCACATAAAAAGGCTTCGGGCAAAACTTGACAAAACACCTCATCCGAATTGGAAGATAAAAACTGTATGGGGCGTGGGATACTCATTTGAGGTCACGCCATGAAAAACAGTTTGACGTTAAAATTAACATTATATTTCTTTATCGCTTTAGTAGTTTTTATCCTGTTGGTCGGCGTAATGTTCGGGCGACAGTTTCAGCAAAAAAGCGAAGCGCGTTATGTTGAAAGGCTTACGTCTCTTGCGGTAGCCTTAGCCGAAAACATAGGCGAATCGGGAGAATCGCAAATAATTTTTTCTCCCGAAGAGAGAACAAGAGGCATGGGACCTCATCACAACATGGGAAAAATCAGAGAAAATATGACGGCGGAGGAAAGAATACGAAGCAGGGAAAGCATGGCCTCAGAACGTAAAAAGGCTGCCGCCAAAGAAAATATTATTAGGCGAATTCGCGATTTGAACCGCATTTCACAGGGCGAAATCCGCATAGTTGACGCAAACACCAGAACTTCATACGTATACGGCAGCGACACCGTCCCCGATAAACTGCCCCCGGAAACAAACGAACTTTTAGAAAAGGCTCTTTCAGGCGAAAAGGGAGTTATACGCAATTCTTCGTTCATATTCTCTGACGCGACGCTTACCGTAGGCGTTCCCATCATGGACAAAAACGGCGAAGTCATAGGGGCGCTGCTTCTCAGAAACGCCACCAACGAACTTGTTTCAATGCAAAAAGAGGCCTTCTCACTCTTAGGCGCGGCGCTTTCCTTGGGATTTATTCTGACAATCATTCTATCCGCCATTCTTGCAAAATCTTTCATTAAACCGTTAAAGCAAATGGAAGGTTTTGCCGTAGACCTTGCGAAAGAGAAATATTATCTTCGCTCCGACATAAAGAGAGAAGATGAAATCGGCTCTCTTGCAAAAAGTCTTGACTTGTTGGCGGCAAGACTTGAGGAGATCGACAGCGAAAAAAAACGACTGGACAAAATGCGCCGAGACTTTTTGGCGAGCGTATCCCACGAATTGAAAACGCCCATAACCGTTATCAGGGGACTTCTTGAAATGATGACGGCAGGACTTGTTACAACCGAAGACAAGCGGCAAAACTGTCTTGCCCAAATGCAGAAAAATATATTGGGGCTTCAACGCCTTGTGCAAGACCTATTTGAACTCTCCAGATTGCAAAATTCCGATTTCACATTCGAAAAAGAGGAACTAAACCTCATCGACCCCTTAAACGACGCTATACAAAGCGCAAAACAGATGGCAAAATCCAAAAGCGTCACAGTTATGCTTACAACAGAACCTTCTCCCATAATACTGGAAGGCGATTATGTTCGTCTCCGTCAAATGTTTCTCACGGTTCTTGATAATGCCGTCAAATTCTCCCCTACAAAAGGGACAGTAACCGTGAGCGTAAACCAATCCGAAAATTCATGGAACATTTCTGTAACGGACGAAGGAGAGGGCATTCCCAAAGAGGAACTTCCTCATATCTTTGAAAAATTCCACCGTCAAAAGGACAAAAAAAATAACGAGGGCACCGGCTTAGGTCTTGCCATAGCCAAGGAAATAGCCCGTCGTCACGATGTAACCATAACGGCTGAAAACGTAAAAGATAGTGGAGCAAAATTTACTTTTAGTTCTTGTCAATAAAAAAGCGAGGCTTCACAATCGAAGCCTCGCTTATCCGTGGAAAAGACCATTTGTTCCTTCTGTTCGATGACGGTGCACTTTTTCTCCATATAGCCTCGGGATATTCTACAGCCCTAACTAAGTCACGGTATGTTAGAATTTCTAAAAGGGCATTTCCGTTGCCTCGATGGAATTTTCTATCTTCACAAGGAGCACACATCGCTCAGGCGGAATATTTCCTCCTACCCATCAATAAACATCCCGTCCTTTCCCATTTTCCGAAAAGAAGAGCCTGTTTCGGCTGACAAAAGCCCTGCGCATGAACTCTTGCCCTTTCCTCTTTTTCTTGTTACTCAGATTATAACACATTAAAAAATTGTATGCAAGAATTTTTTGAAAATTTTTAAAAAATTCTTGCAAAATTTTTATTTTTTTGTGATTGACAAAGATTAAACTTCGTTGTACAATGACTATTGTCTTTAGGGGTATCGCCAAGTTGGTAAGGCATCAGATTCTGAATCTGATATGCGTTGGTTCGAGTCCAGCTACCCCTGCCATACGAAATTTCAGCCGCAAGCCTATCTTGCGGCTTTTTTGTTAAAATTTATACGATGTTTACGCGTTGTTTCGAGGCGGGTAAACATTAAAAATGTTTTTAGAGATGCGAGGTTGCTATGGATTGGATGGAAGTAAAACTAAAAGGGGCGAGAGACGCTTCGGAAGCCATGTGCGCTTTGATGTACGAAGCGGGAGCGTCGGGAGTTGAAATTGACGACCCTTTGGATATAAACAGATATATCGATTCGGGAGCTTGGGATTATACGGATTTAAAGAAGTCGGAAGATGTTTCGACTGTTGCGGTTACGGCTTATTTTCCTTTGGACGAAAGTTTTGAGAAGAAATTTGAGGGGATTGTCAAGGGATTTAACGAGCTTCAAAGCGAATTTCCGGGGAAATATTTTGAGCCCGAGCGGAAAAAAGTCGCCGACGAGGATTGGGAGAACAGTTGGAAGGATTATTTTCATACGGAGAAAATAGGGGAAAAAATTGTAATCAGCCCGCCTTGGGAGGAGTATGAGGCAAAAGAAGGAGAAATTACGGTAAAAATAGACCCCGGCGCGGCGTTTGGCACCGGACAACATCCGACTACCGCGCTTGCAATTCGCGCTCTTGAAAAATATGTGAACGAAAACGATAGGGTGTTTGACGTGGGGACGGGTTCGGGGGTGCTAGCTATTGCCGCCGCAAAACTTGGGTCGAACGATGTTGTCGCTATGGATTACGATAGCGTGGCTGTACGTATCGCGGGGGAAAACGTGGCGCTTAACGCTGTTGAGGATAAAATTACGCTTGGGGTCAGCGATTGTTTCCAAAATTTTGAGGGCAGAGCCGATGTGATTGTTGCAAACATTATCGCGGACATTGTGCTGAAACTTTTGCCTGAGGTTACGGAAAGGTTAGGGAAAAACGGTAAATTTATCGCGGGCGGCATTATAGACGAGAGATTAGACGATGTTTTAAAGGGCGCAGAGCTTGCGGAGTTAAGGATTATTGAAGAATGTCACGATAAGGGTTGGGCGCTTCTTGTTATGGAGAAAGCTTTATGAGACGGCTTTTTTATAAGGGGAGACTCAAAGATAATTTGGAAATTACGGGAGAAGACGCTCATCATTTAAAAAATGTATACCGCGCAAAAATTAACGACGAAATAACCGTTGTGGACGATTTTAACAACGCCGCCATAATGAGGATAACGGCTTTTAACGATAAAAGCGTCGTGTTGGATTTAGTAAAAGAAATAGAGTTGACTGGCGCGCCAAAAGTTCGGTTGACATTGGCGTTTTGCCTGTTAAAAGGTGAAAAAACGGATTTTGT
>JAFXOC010000066.1 GCA_017529085.1 Selenomonadaceae bacterium
AGCTGGATTTTAGAATGAAAGGTCAGTTTGCGCAAATTGCGGGGACGCGTTTGGAAGTGCCGATAAATGCGAACATAGCGGAGTTTGAGGAGGGCGCGGCGGCGATTTTTGCGGCTTCAGTCGGGGTCGGGCTTGCTCTAAACGTTGAAAATTTAACGTTTCCTCCGTTATATAAAGAGGAGATTTACAATTGGAAGCGAATAGCTATAACTGTGTCGATTGCGGCTGCTCTTTTGTTTGGCTTGACTTTTGCTTTTGACGGCGTAAGACTTTATTGCGCGGAAAAAGAGGTGGACGCCATAGAAAAAGAGGCGCAAAATTTTGTTGCGGATAAAACGAGAATGCGGCTTTTTAACGAGATAGCGGACGATGCGAATTTAAGAGCGAAGGTTATTGCGGAAAAGACGGAGAAACGCTTGCCGCTTTACGGAGTGTTGACGCATTTGGGGACGCTGACTGAAGAAGGCGTTATCGTAAAATCAGTAAAAATGAGGGAAAAATTTCTTGAAATTGAGTGCGAAGCGTTGTCTAATCGCGCCATGGAAGCATTTTTGGAGAATTTAAGCGAGCGGCGGGATTTGTATATATCTTCGCCAACTAATCTGAAAACTGATGAAAACAATAGGATGAGGTTTTCTTTTTCCGTTGATTTGCGGGGGAAATAATGGAAGGGGACAGAAAATATCTGACGGCGGCTGTTGTTTTCGCTTTTTGTTGCGGAGCTGCGGCGGTTTTTTTCCATGTGAAGACAGAATCTGCGATTGACGCTTATAACAGCGAGATTTTGGGCTATAGGCGAGATATTGAGAAGATATCGAGATTTAAAACGAGCCATAAAAATATTGACGAAGATATGGCAAATTTGGCGAAACGGCATTTTAGAGTTGCGACTATGTTGCCGGATCGGACAGATGAGGAAAAGACGGTTGAATTTTTGCGGGAACTTGCGGGGGATACGGGGCTTTATCTGCTTGCCATAAAAGCCGATAAGGAAAGACTTGACGAAGAAAAAAAGAATTATACTCAAAAATTTACGGTGAGAGTACGGGGAGATTATTTTCATATTTTGGATTTTTTGAAGGAACTTTCGACTAACGATGATTTTTACGACATAAAGAAAATGAATTTGGAAAACGATAACGGCGAAATAACGATGGAAGTTGAAATCAATTGTTACTGCGTAAAAGGAGAAGATGGGGAAGAATAAACATTTTATAGTCAACACAAATATTTTTGACGTTTACTATAATCGGAGGAATATCATGCGAATTTATTTGGATAACTGTTGTTTTAATCGTCCTTACGACGATCAAACGCAAGCAAAAATTCACATTGAAACTCAAGCAAAGCTTGAAATTCAGGATTGTATTCGCGAAGGACGATTGGATTTAGTATCTTCTTATATCTTAGAAGCCGAAAATGCAGCCAATCCATTTGAATCAAAAAGACAAGATATTCAAGCATTTTTGGACGCATACACTAAAATTTTCGTTAGTAATAAGCAGGACGCTAGGGTAAAAGATTTGGCGGCAGATATTATTGCTACAGGATTACGCTTGATGGATGCGTGTCATATTGCCTGCGCTGATATAGCGGAGTGCGATGTGTTTTTGTCAACCGATAAACGCATTTTAAAATATCAGTCTACGAATATGAAAATTTTAAATCCGGCTAGATTTTTGATAGAGGAGGATTTTTGATGAATGTCGGCGCGACGGAAATAATAAATCAGGGGTTGTCTTGCTTATCGTATCATTTGGGAGCGCAAAAAACGGAGCAATTTATAGCGGTTATGCTTAGGGAGCGTTTTGACTATACCAGGTGGCGTCAAACGTTAATCGATGAAGTAAAAACTTTTGACGATTTGGATAATTTTATTGATAGAACTAAAACTAAAGCCGTTTTCAACGGTAATCCCGATGTAATTTTATGAAAATATTTCCGTCTTTCAAGAAAGAAGTAAGGAAATGAAAAAAACGTTAATATTATTTA
>JAFXOC010000617.1 GCA_017529085.1 Selenomonadaceae bacterium
CGTTTACAATATATTGTTAAGCCTATTTTGGGATGTGTTTATAATGATAACATTTATTTTCGGACTTATAATTTTAATCGTGGGCAGCAGATTTTACGATAGATTTTGCGAAAAACTGATTGCGCCGAATGATAAACCAACGCCGGCTACTCGCTTTCGAAACGGTATGGATTATGTGCCTATGACAAAGTGGAGAAATTCTTTGATAGAACTTTTAGACATAGCGGGCACGGGGCCTGTTTTAGGACCTATTCAAGGGATACTTTTCGGCCCCGTCGCTTTTTTGACTATTCCTATAGGTTGCGTAATAGGCGGCGCGTTCCACGATTACATGAGCGGCATGATAGCTTTAAGAAACAACGGCGACCAAATGCCCGCGCTTGTTAATCATTATCTTGGAAAAACCGTTTATAATGTCTACCATCTTTTTATTTGCCTGTTAATGCTTCTCGTGGGCGCCGTATTCATTTATACGCCGGGAGACCTTTTTGTGGCGCAGATTTTAAAAGGCAGCGTCGCTGATCTTAACGTTCAGGTTATTGCCGTTTATCTTGCTATTTTCGCATATTACTTTATCGCTACATTATTGCCTATTGATAAAGTCATAGGGAAAATTTATCCCATATTTGGCGGTATACTGTTGCTTTCCGCTATAGGTATTTTCTTCGGGCTTTTTATTAAAGGATATCCGCTTCAAGAGGTATGGGAAACGGGATTTTTTGGCGCACATCCCAGAGGCGAGAATTTTATTCCCTTATTCTTCGTAACCGTGGCTTGCGGCATAGTTTCAGGCTTTCACTCCACACAGGCGGCCATGATTTCCAGGACGGTTTCAAACGAAAAACACGGCAGAACCGTATTTTTTAACAGTATGTTGGCGGAGGGTTTCATAGCCATGACATGGGCTGCCGCCGCTATGGGGGCAGTAGGACTGGGACTTGCAAATCCGGATATGCTTCACGATAAAGCTGTGGTTGTGGTGGGCGTTATAGCGAACGATATGTTGGGCGTTGTAGGCGGAAGTATTGCCGTGCTTGGAGTTATCGTGCTTGCAGTAACTTCCGGGGATACGGCTTTAAGATCCCTTCGAATAATGCTTGGCGACGCTTTTAAAATAGACCAAACCGATAAAAGGAAAGCTATGTTTCTTGCAGCGGGAATTTTTGCGATAGTCGCTATCGCGTTGTTTTTTGCAAAAACCAATTCCAACGGATTTAGCCTCTTGTGGAGATATTTTTCATGGGCAAACGAAACTATCGCGGTATTCGCCTTCGCAATGATAACCGTTTATATGATTCGTCACAATTTGCCTTACATAATGGCGCTGATTCCCGGAATGTTCTATATGTATATAGTTTGTTCTTATATACTAAACGCCAAAATCGGCGCAGGACTTTCATGGGATGTTGCATACGCATTATCTGCCGTTATAACCGTTGTTTACGCTTTTGGTCTTATAAAGTGTGGTAAAATCGGAGGTTCAACGTTAGGACACTCGGGTAAAGAACATTCGCCTGAAAAATAAGAATGGAAAATTTTACATTTTAGTTTTTTATTCACTTAATTCGTGATACAATATATGTATGTTTTCACGAATCGAGGCTTGTTATGAAAAAAGTTAAGCTTATCGCTTTTGCGCTCATTATATTGTTATTTGCCGCAATCCATACCTTAGAGCCGAATTTTTTCCCATATCTATGGCGAATGCTTTTAGACGGCGACATCCTTGAAACCGCTCGCTATATCGAGTCATTCGGAGCATGGGCTGTAGTCTTCAGCTTCTTTCTTACACTTTTCGTAAACGCATTGGGATTTCCGCCCGCCATTATCTTTTCTACGGCAAACACAATTATTTTCGGTATCGTCCCGGGTATTATCCTCTCTTGCGTTGCCGAAACCGTGGGCGTTACCATAAGTTTTGTTTTGCTTAGATTTTTTTTCCGCGAAAGCGCCGAAAAAATCATAAAAACAAGCAAAACTCTTACAAATATAGACAAGTACAGCGGAGAAAAGGGTTTTATCTTCATGCTTATAGCGAGAATGGTTCCTTATATTCCCTCGGTTCTGTTAAACGCCGTAGGGGCATTGTCCGCTCTTAGCCTGAAAAGTTATGTAATAGCTTCTTTTATCGGCAAATTTCCTTCGACGGGTATAGAGGCTATAATCGGTCACGATGCGATTTTAAGGGAAGAAGATCCCACCAGAATTATCGTGACCGTTGTTTTTGCGATTGTCTTAATCGCTTTGGCGTGGCTGTACCAAAGACGGGAATCGGCAAAAACAAAATCTCTGTGAGGAGAACGTTATGGATATTAATTTGATAGGTTTTGACGTAAAACTTGGCAAGCAAAAACCCGAAAATATAGTAAACTCCAATGCGCCATGCCCTTTTTGCGATGTCGCGGGCTTAAAAGATATAATAGCAACCGATGGGGATATAATCTTGCTCAAAAACAAATACAACGTGATAGAGCAGGCGGAGCAGTTCGTAATAATCGAAGGAAAAGAATGTAGAAAGGATATGCCGGATTATACAAAGGAACACATGCGGCGGCTTATCCGATTCAGCGTCTCTCATTGGAAAAAGATGATAGCTACGGGAAAATATGAGGCTGTGTTGTTTTTTAAAAATTTCGGACCCATGTCGGGCGGTACTATTCGTCATCCTCATATGCAGCTTGTGGCGTTCCCGCATATTAAAACGGATTTGTTGTTTTCTTTAAACGAATTTGAAGGCGAGACGATAATAAAAAAGAACGGCGTGACGCTAAACGCGGCAACCTGCCCAAGAGTCGGTTTCGGCGAGCTTAACATAGTTCCCGAGAAAGATTTTGACATGGACACATTGGCGGATTTTATTCAGATTGCCGTTGATTATCTTATGAACCACTTTATAAAACGCGGCTCAAGCTACAATATTTTCTTTTACCACAAAGACGATAATTTTTATGTAAAACTGATGCCGCGTTTTGCAACATCTCCGCTCTTCATCGGTTATAATATTCATTTTTTGCCGAACAATACGAATGTGATAGCGAATGAGATAAGAGATTTATATTTTAATTAAAACCATAAACAAACCAAAAAAAAGAGGCAGAGTATATACTCTGCCTCTTTTTTATACCGATTTTCGTGAAGTATTATATTCACGAAAATGATTTTGAAAAGTCTTTAAAATCAAGGGCTATTTTACTATTTTTTTTTTACAAATGTCAATTTTATTCTAAAAATTGTAAATTTAAATCTTGTAAAACCAATATACATAAGGCGCGAGAAGGTACGAAGTTTTAAGCCGTCAGAATAAGCCGTCAAATTTTCCAAGAAAAAATCCAGTAATATCAAGGGTTGAAGCCCTTAATTTAGTTGTTTACGTAAGGGGTTTTAAGCCGTCAAAATAAGCCGTCAAAAAAATTTGACCCGCATAAATAAAGGCTTCAAAGGCAATTTTCGCAGATATAATACTTCACGAAAATTGGTATAAAAAAATCGCCATTATCCCATGATAACAGCGATATGAAGAATGATTACATTTTTCTTGGGGACAAAGGATCAAACGATTCTTTCAGCAGTTTCTGCGCCGCAAGAAAAACGTTTCATATATGGCGATACTTTTGTATCGAAAAGCAAATGACGGCGTTTTCTTGAGAAATCATCTTGTACGCCAAGACCGCGGCTTTACGCGGAGCGAAGTTTCAACGGAAACACAAGCGAACCCTTATGATAATAACCTCTAACAGGAGTTTACAACAGGGTTGTTTTGTTTGTCAAGGGAATTATAGGTAATTCATAATTCATATGAAGAAATAGTTACTATTCACAGCACTCTTTTATCCTTCAGCTGCATCCAATTACACGCTATGAGTCCGGAGCTTATCTCTGAATATGAAAAATTTGTAAGACGTAAATCTAGATGGGGCATCTATAGTAACACAGCGAAGGTTAACCTAGCGACGGTTATGGTAACATTTCTTGTGTTGTGCAGCCTTATGAGACGACGTGGAAGTGGGTAATGGTTCATAATTTGGACGGCGATATAAAAGACGGAAAAGGACGGTGATACAGCATGACAAGAGAGCCTATAGTTTCTGTTGTAATACCTGTATATAACGGAAGTAATTTCTTAAAATACGCAATAGAAAGCGCGTTATCTCAAACTTATAGAAAATGTGAAATTATTGTGATTAACGATGGCTCTGATGATCAGGGTATTACGAAAAAAATAGCTAAAAGTTACGGCGTAAAAATAAAATATGCGGAACAGGAGAACAGAGGTACGGCAGCCGCGTTAAATCACGGGTTAAGACTTATGAACGGCGAATACTTTGTGTGGCTGTCTCATGATGATACGCTTATGCCTTATAAGGTAGAAGCGCAGTTAGAAGCTATTCGGAAAAGCGGAAATGAGGACACTATAGCTCAGGGCAATTATTCATTTATAAATGAAGCTACCGGCGGTTTTGTTTCCACAAGATTTCATGAACACTATCCAATTGAACCAATACATAATGGGTGTTTCTTATTTTTATGGGGTGAAACTCATTTTAGCAATTTATTATTTTCTTCTA
>JAFXOC010000067.1 GCA_017529085.1 Selenomonadaceae bacterium
AGAAAAGAAACAAAAGAAAAAGAGAAAGAAAAAACTTTATTAACCGGGTTAGTTGCTATTATTCATTTCTTCCGCTATTTTCAAAAAAGCTTCTTCACAAATCTCGTTTAATCGCTCATGACGATTTTTCAAGAACAAATCTCCCAAAATCGCTTCAAATCCCGTGCTTGCGTGATACTGTGCCGCGCTCGCTCGCTTTGTGCCGTGGCTTTTGGCGTTCCTGCCGCGTTTATAAATCTGTCGCTCTTCTTGTGTCAGCATATCTTCTATTTCCCGATACGCTTTCGCTTGACACACAGCGGACACCATAACCGCGCTTATACGATGAAAATTGTCTATCTTCGACTGCTCAAAGCGTAAGAGTCTGTTCCTCACATAGAGATGAAAGTACGCGTCGCCGATATGCGCCAAAAACAAAGGGTTCAGCGCATTTTCATCGACTTCTTTGTACGGCTCGATTAATTCGCCGTCTTCATCATACGCAAAAACCCTTTGAAACAACGCTTCTTTCCCCTCAAAACTCACTCTCTTTTCCATTTTGCGCCGCTCTTTGTGTCTTCTACTATCACGCCTAACTCCTTCAAACCGTCGCGAATCTTATCCGCCAATGCGTAATTCTTCTCCTTCTTAGCCTCCGCCCGAAGGTTTAAGATAAACTCCATCAGCGTTTCTGTCAACCCGTCCTCGGCTTTTTTTGCGCCCTGCTCGAATATCCCCAAAATCTCCGCCATATCTGCGTAAATTTTCATTACCTCGGCAAAATTATCCTTATCCGGCGCGTTATTCCCCGCAACATACACATTTATCTCTTTAGCCAGCGAAAACATCTCACCGATAGCTTTTGCGGTATTAAAATCGTCCTCCATAGCTTCGTCGAAGTTATTCCAGTACTCCTTCGCCTTGCCTAAAATCTCTTTTGCAGCCCCCGAATTTCCTTCCTGCTTCAAAAATTCTTCTCCGGCTTCTTTTGCTTGCGCCAATCTTCTTAGCGAAGTCTTTGCTTCTTCAAGACGTTCCTTTGAGAAATCCAAAGGGCTTCTGTAATGGGTGCCGAGTATGAAGAACCTTACAACCTCGCCGTCAAACTCTTTCAAGATCTCATCAACGGTAAAGAAATTCCCCGCCGATTTGCTCATTTTCTCCTGTTTAATCGTGATAAACCCATTATGGCACCAATAATTCGCAAAGGTATTTTTACCCAAATAAGCCTCGGACTGGGCAATCTCATTTTCATGGTGCGGGAAAATCAAATCGCTGCCGCCGCCGTGGAAATCAAAGGTTTTGCCCAAATACTTCAAACTCATGGTCGAACACTCTATATGCCAACCCGGTCGTCCCTTTCCAAAAGGACTGTCCCAAGCGGGTTCGCCGGGTTTCGCTGCCTTCCACAGCGCAAAATCCATTGGGTTTTTCTTCTTCTCGTCAACCTCGACCCTAGCTCCCGCCTGCATATCCTCCAAACTTCTGCCGCTAAGCTTCCCGTACCCGTCAAACTTTTCAACGCTATAATAAACGCCGCTCTCAGTTTGATAAGCGTAACCCTTTTCAACAAGCCCGGAAATCATCTCTATAATATCTTCCATTGTCTCCGAAACTTTTGGATAAACGTCCGCCCGCTTCACATTCAGCGCGTCCATCACTTTAAAATACGAATCGATATATCTTCCCGAAACGGTTTTCCAATCGCTCTTTTCCCCGTTAGCCTTTGCGATTATCTTATCGTCCACATCGGTAAAATTCTGCACGTACCGAACCGTATAGCCCTTCTTCGCAAAAAACCTCCTTATAACGTCCCACGTCACAAAAGGCCTCGCGTTCCCTATATGCGGATGATTATAAGGCGTGACCCCGCAGCAATATATACTGACTTCCCCTTCCTTAACCGGCTTAAACTCCTCTTTCTTCTTCGTCATTGTATTATATACTTCTATCATTATTTGCCTCCTTTGTTGGGGCTTCGCCCCAAACCCCACAAGGGGCTTTGCCCCTTGACCCCACCAAAGGGCGTCGCCCTTTGGAATCCCGGGTGCGTTATTTTCCGGTTTTGAGCTGTTCATTGAGCAGTTCTTTTAGTTCAGCAATTTCTTGTTTTAGATTATTTATTTCTTCCTGCATCTTCTTTCTTTCATCTTCTTCCGGGTCGGGTAAAACGGTATGGTCTAAATCCACATCGTTTTCATTTGCCAGAGTCGCTTCGTCCGTTTCCTCCGTAAAGGGCAATTCCCTTTGGCTTTTGCCGCAAACCCTCTTTCCGTTCATCACCACGATCCTTCCCGGTATTCCCACAACAGTCGCGTAAGGCGGCACTTCTTTTAACACCACCGAACCCGCGCCGATTTTTGCGTAATCTCCCACCTTAAACGAGCCAAGCACCTTTGCACCCGTTGCCACAACCACATTGTTCCCGATGGTCGGATGACGTTTCCCCGCTTCTTTACCCGTACCGCCAAGAGTTAC
>JAFXOC010000618.1 GCA_017529085.1 Selenomonadaceae bacterium
AACATCAAGAGGAACGAAGTTAAATCTAAAATCCCTTATAAAAAGGTATTCAATGCGGCTAAAAGCGGAGAGGGCGATCTTTATCTTGCGAGGGATATGGAGATTAACCAACGCACTTCAATGGTTCTGAAAGATGTGCATTATGTTGTAGATGCTCATTTCGTTGTAAATAAAAAAGAGATAAACGAAACGGATAGCGAAGCTAAGTTTGCGAGTATTTTTAATCGGCGATTGGAAAAGGGGCAATTTTTTCACGCTCCATGCCTAGGTTGCCGTGAATTTCCCGCAATCGTCACGCCATATAGGGGTGGCGAGGAAATAAAAACCGCTTATAAAGGCAAGCGAGATTTGGGTTTTATGCTGTGTTACATGAATTATTCTTTCGATGAAATATTGCCTAGCTTTTTTAGGGCGATATTAAAGGACGGCGTATTGGATTTACGAGATAAGAAGGTGTTTATGTGATAATCGAATCCTTGGTAAAACGCTATGAAACTTTAGCCAAAGAAGGTAAGTTGCCTTTAATGGGGTGGGGAAACGAAAAGATTTCCTACGGGTTAAGGTTAAATGAAAACGGAGAAATTACGGAAGTTGTAGACCTTAGAACAGAAACGGTAAAAGGCAAAAAACGCATTTTATCGCCAACGGTCAAAATATTGCCGGAAAGGGTGGAACGCTCCAACAATGTCAATTCCAATTTCTTGTATGATAATGCGGCGTATCTCTTGGGATTGGACAGTAAAGGCGATTATAAAAAAGGAATGGAGCGTTTTAGCGCAGCTAAAGAAAAACACCTGCAAATTTTAGATAAGTGCAATTCTAAAATGGCGGTGGCTATAAAAATTTTTTTTAAAACTTGGATTCCCGCCAAAAATAACATTCAAAATTGTGACCCGCTCAAAAATATGTTGGAGGATATAAAAGAAAGCAACCTTATCTTCATGCTTGGCGATACGCTTGCGGTTGACGATAACGAAATTAAAGCCGCTTATCAAAAATATCTGGACGATGTTCAGGGCAACTTGGAAAACAACAAGAAGATGCGTTGTATTGTTACGGGGAAAAAAGAAAACATCGCCAGAACTCACCCTATGATAAAAGGGATAGTCGGAACGCCGTCATCGGGTGGAAAACTTATTTCGTTTAACAAGGACAGTCCATCGCACGAATCATACGGGAAGTATAAGGATCAGGGGTTTAACGCTCCGATTTCTCAATATGTCGCTTTCGCTTACACGACAGCGTTGAATAACTTGCTCCAAAACAGGAAATATGTTCGGCGGTTCGGCGATACAACGCTTGTTTATTGGGCAGATAAAAGCGATGAGGAATATCAGGGGATTTTCGATTATTTCCTTGCCGGAGATAATCAGGGCGAAATTAGCGAACAATTTTTCAGCGATACTTCGGAAGCGTTGGAAAATGGCGAAACTGTTTGTTTTAACGGCAAATCGTTAGACATAAACACGCCGTTTAACATTCTGGGTTTAACCGCAAATACGGCGAGAATCTCAATTCGTTTCTTCATTGAAACCACATTGGGCGAAGCGTTGAAAAATCTTATGCGACATCATCAAAACATGGAGATTGTTTCTTCTAAGAGTAAATATTTTCCGCTTTTTAGGTTAGAAAAATCCTTGGTTTCCTCAAAGTCGCAGGACAGAGATTTAACTCCTATTCTGGCGTGTTCTTTCTTGAAATCGCTGTTTAGTGGCAACGATTATCCCAAAACTCTGCTTTCAAGGGCAATTAAACAGACATATTTGGAGCAGGATTCTAAGGATAAGAAGTTGCCTAATTATAAAATATCCTTTATAAGATGCGCGATAATCAAGGCGTATTTTATAAGGAATTATTGGAGGGAAATGACCGTGGCGTTGAACGAGGAAGAAAAAGATGTTGGTTATGTTTTGGGCAGGATTTTTGCGGTTTTGGAAGCGATTCAGAAAAAATCCAATCCCGAAGTAACCATAAAAGACAGGTACTTCAATTCTTTTTGTACCATGCCGAAAAAGACTTTTCCGATAATCAATAACTTGTCACAGTATCATTTGAAAAAATTAAAAGGTGGTTTAAAAATCTACTATGACAAGTTGTTGAGGGAACTCATGGGGAAATTGTCGGTGGAGAGCATACCGTCAATAATGCCGTTGGAACGGCAGGGCATGGTGATATTGGGCTATTATCATCAAAATCAAAGTTTGTACACCAAAAAGGAGGACGCTTAAAATGAGCGAAAAACAGGTTGATGTTATTAAAAATCGTTATGAATTTTCCGTGTTGTTCGATGTGGAGAACGGCAATCCCAACGGCGATCCCGATGCCGAAAATATGCCGCGCATGGATCAGGAAACGCACCACGGTTTAGTTACGGATGTATGCTTGAAGCGTAAAATCCGAAACTATGTCGATACGGTTTATGGCGGTGGCGATTCTGAGGATTACAGGATTTATGTAAAAGAGGATATTCCTCTGGAACAGCAT
>JAFXOC010000619.1 GCA_017529085.1 Selenomonadaceae bacterium
CTTTCTTTTTTACAAAAAATAAAGAGAAAAGAAAGAAAATACTTCATGTTTTGCTCTCAGCGGCTTCGATAGCGTCTAAGAGAGTTTGTTCGGAGCGTTCCATGTGCTTTTCGGCGGCTTTTCTGGCAGCGGCAGCGTCGCCTTTCGCCATTGCGTCAACCATGGCTTTATGCTCTTTTAGTGTTTCTTCGAGGCGTCCCGGATAAGACATGGAGAGAGTGCGGAAGCGCGTAAGCTGTTCCCTTAGATTTGAAATTATCCCGACAAGCCGCGCGTTTCTTGAGGCTTGATATAATAAATCGTGAAATTTAATATCCGTTTCGACGATTTTTTCCATGTCTTTGGATTTTATGTACCGACCGATTTCAACTAACAATCGTTGCAACGTTTCAAGCTCGTCCGCGCTTATTCTTTCAGCCGCCAATGAACTAGAGAGCGATTCAAGGGCGCGGCGTATCTCAAAAATTTCATTTATATCTCTAATAGTTATGCTCGCCACATAAGCGCCCCGTCTTGGCATCATAACCACATATCCCTCTTGGTCAAGCTTTCTTATGGCTTCTCTTACCGGCGTTCGGCTGACTCCCAATTCCTCCGAAAGCTGTATCTCCATAAGCCGCTCACCGGGCAATAACACACCTTCCCTGATAGCCTTCCTTAACGCCTCCGATACAACTTCCCGTAAAGGCTCGTAACTATCCAGCTGCACCGGCGAAAGTTTCCCCATCCGTGTCACCTCTTTTAGTTTGTGGCAGATTCCTTCTTTCTTTCTCTCTCTTTTTTGAAAAAAAGAGAGAGAAAGAAAGAAGCAAAGAAAGAGAGAGAAAAAACTTTATCAAACTTTTTTTTTTAGTTTTTATATTGCATTATAATTTGTGGTTTCGATGTTTTTTTCTTTTAATACGCTCATTACTTTTTTTGAAGTCGCCGCTTTAAATTCCGCTTCGTAATCATGCAGCCAACCCGTTAAATTTCCTATTTTTGCGTTATCCATAGCTGGGTGCATCATCACTTCCGTTACGCCTTCTTCTAAATTTTCTGTTTCGTTTAAAAGAAAAGTTTCGGTTACGGCTTCACCCGCCACTATCCCCGCAAAATGGTCGGGATAGCGAAAACCTTTCTTTTTGCCCTTTAGTTTTGCGTATGAAGAAAGGGTGAATAAGCCGCCTCGACCTATGATTTGAAAGAGATTTTTGACGTTACCGCTAAAAAGTTTGGTGTGAGATATCCGCATCTTTTTTATACCCGCTTTTTCGGCAAGGTTTAGCGCAATCTCTAAAATCCCCGGCGCATGGTGCAAATGTTGATGGCTGTCGATATGGGTAAACGTCAGCCCCGTTCTTTCCATTTTTTCAAATTGGGCGGATAGTTCACATCTAATGTCCGAAAGAGAAATTTTTCCCGTAAAATACGCCTTTAAAAAGGTCATATAATTCGGATAAAATTTGCCGTTTCCTTTTATAAGCGTAGGAATGGTTTCGGGCGGCGAAATCGGAACATCATCCACAAGGGTGAGATGAATCCCAACCCCTAAAGCGGGAATTTTTTTCGCTATCTCTATAGCGTCGTCAAAAGCCGCCCCCGCAGGCATGAGCGTAGCCGAACGCAAAGCCCCTTCTGTTGCGGCAATTTCCACAGCTTTGTTGATAAGCTCATGCCGCCCGAAATCATCCGCATTTAATATTATTTTTTTCATAGTTTGAAATCTCTAAAAATGATTTTTTGTGCCGTTCACGGTCAACCCC
>JAFXOC010000620.1 GCA_017529085.1 Selenomonadaceae bacterium
GGTCATGCAAAATTCAGCCAAGCATATAGAAAATTAGATCCGAAAGAACCTGCGTATACGGTGACAGCCGTAGGCGGTGGCGGAACTTTTATGTATCATTGGCTATACGATGGCAGACAATTAACCAATCGTGAACGAGCAAGATTGCAAACATTTCCGGATAATTTTATCTTTTTCGGAAGTTACGCTTCGGTAAGGAAACAAATCGGAATGGCAGTTCCGCCAAAAGGCGCGGAAATTATTTTCAAGTCCATATTAAATACATTCGCCAAAATTCCTTATCCGTCAGTTCCGTCAAATATGAAGGGAAGTTTTTGAATATGGAGAACGAAGAATTTCAAGAAAAACCGAATTTGGTACACGATATGAACGAACAAATAAAGGAATTGGGAGAAAAAGACATCAATATTGTCAAATATTGGCAAGAAACCATCGACATAATAAAAGAAACCATGTATCAAACGCAAAATGCGCAAAATTACGCCAGAATCATAAGAACATGGTGCGCAGGGATAAACAAACTTGAAGAAACTTTCGATATGAATCGTTCCGAAGATGTGAAGAAAATTTTCGATATGGCGGGAAAAATGGCGCAGGATAAAACTTTGGAAAAAAATGTTGAGTTACTCGATAAACTTTACACATATATAACGGAGCTTGATTGGCGTACCGACAAAATATTTGAAGCGATAAAGAAATTTAAGCATGAAAATCCGCTTCTAGCGTTACCTGCTATAAGAAAAGCTCCGCCGCTAAAAAAAGAAATGATAGGCAAATTAAAACCGAACGAGCTATATTTATCGGCAACCAAGGCAATAATTTTACAAGATGACAATATCGACCCTGTAAAGGCAAATAAAGAGGTTTGTTTGCTTTTAAAAAAATACAATGTGCCAAAGGCGAAAATAGCGGAAGCGTTACTGGCTTCGCCTGTAATTTCACATTTAAGAATTGAAGATAAGAAAGAGTTTATAGTAAAAGAACTTGCGGGTAATTTGGGCAATACAAAAAACTCCTTGGATAATGCCAGAGAAGCGTGTAGATAGTAAATAAAGGGGCGAAAAGACATGACAAGCAGAGATGAAGCAATGTTAGAAGCTAAAGAAAAAGCTAAAGGTATGCTGAAAAGTTATCTTGAATCTCAAGGTATCAATACTTCCAAAAACTTTTCGTGTCTTTCGATTGACCACGAGGACTCTCATCCTAGTATGAGTTACATTGAAAAGACTAATACTGTTTATTGTCACGGTTGCGGAGAATGTGGAGATATTTTTGATGTAGTTCGTATGCAATACGGTATTCCCAAAAACGATTACAAAGCCATTTTTGAAACCACATATAAAATCTTAGGCATTGATATAGACTCTACTCATACGGCAAATTATGAAAACAATATGCCGATTCTTCACAGAAAAGAAAAAAAGCGCGAAGAAAAAAGTCATGTAGAAGAGGAACAAACCGACTTTACCCAATATTTTAAAACGGTTGAAACTCGCATAAATGAAACCGATTATCCTGATTATCGGGGTATTGCACCGGAGGTTGTAAAAAGATTCCGCTTAGGATTCGATCCTGAATGGAAACATCCTCATTTAAGTGAAGAAACCAAGAAAAAAGTAATTCCCTCCCCTCGCCTTATCATTCCAACTTCAAAAAACAGTTATTTGGCGAGAGATACACGAAATAATTTAAATGAAAA
>JAFXOC010000621.1 GCA_017529085.1 Selenomonadaceae bacterium
CTCCCTACGAAAAACCTTCCGAAGCCGATTTCAAAGCCGAATACAGGCGGCTTATCAGAAAAATTCGCGCAAAAAACGGCAATATTCCCATAATATGTATAATGCCCTCCTCAAAGGGAAATGTACCATTTGCGGCAAATTATATAAACGACACGGTAAAATACTTTCAAGAACTTAACGATCAAAACATTTACTACATCGAGGTCAACCACAAAAGACCTCTCCTTAAAAAAACCGACTACGTAGACGGAGCGGTTCACCCCAACAAAATCGGCTCAAAAAAAATCGCCGAATTCTTGTTGCCTAAAGTAAAAAGTATTATGAAGTGGTAGTAATTCAAGAAAGGAGATTATTAACAGTGCCAACTGACAAAGAGACAGACAATCTGATACCTAACGGATCAGGCTATTCACAAGACAAAGTTGAAGAAATTCCACTCGATAAAATACGCGCGAACCCATATCAACCCAGACGCGGTTTCGATATGGCGACGCTCGAAGAACTCAGCGCATCCATTAAGGAATACGGGGTGTTGCAACCTATACTGCTTAGAAAAACCGATTTCGGCTACGAGATAATAGCGGGAGAACGCAGACTACGCGCCGCAAAAATGGCGGGGTTAAGTAAAATTCCGGCGCTCATCAAGGAAATGGAAGATAAAATGATGGGTGAAGTTGCGCTCATAGAAAACCTGCAACGAGATGATTTGAACATAATAGAAGAAGCGAAAGCATACCAACGGTTAATGCTGGAATTTTCCATGACGCAAGAAATACTTTCGGATAGGCTTGGCAAGAGCAGACCCAAAATCGCAAACACGCTCAGAATGTTAAAACTTTCGCCAAAAGTGCAAAAAATGATTTCCGAAGGCAAACTCACAGGCGGACAGGCAAAACCTCTGTTAGCGGTAAAATACATACCGCTGCAAGAGGAATTGGCAAAAAAAATTGCCTCTGCGGACTTATCCACAAGAGGCGCGGAAGCTTTGGTGAAATCCGTTATGGAGAAAGAAAAACTTCCCGTTAAAAACGATGCGGACATAGCCAAGGAAGAAGCCGTTGAAAACTATGAGAGAGCGGCGATAGAAAGGCTCACTCAATTTTTCGCCACAAAGGTAGCTATTCACAGAAACAAAAACAGGGGCAAAATCGAAATTGAATTTTACTCCGACGAAGACTTGGAAAGAATTCTGGAAACACTTGAAGGTGAGAAAAAGAATAATAATCCCCCAAGTGAGTTTTATGTGTAAAATGTTTCGCGCGAAACATTTTTTCGGGAGGTAAAAAAATTGCAAATATTTGAATCAATCCCCGTGTTATGGGGAGTTATAGTTTTTCTGCTCATACTGATGATATATCTTTTTGTAAGCCTCAGCTCTATAAAAACGCGTCAGCAGAACATGATGCGAGGCGCAACTGCGGCAAGTCTTGAAGAGATTATAACGAAAAACGTGGAGGATATTGCGCGGATCAAGGAAAATATCGCGGAAATCGAACGCAATATTTCGGATATAAACGCTCGTCTGCAAAAAGCCTTCGCCAAATTCGGCACCATGCGTTTTTCCGCTTTCGACAACGTTGGCGGCGATCAGAGTTTCGCCCTCGCCATTTTGGATGCGGACGATAATGGCATTGTGCTTTCCAGCCTAAAAGGACGCGACGGCGCAACCGTATATTTAAAGACCGTGGAAAAAGGAAACGCGGATATTCCTCTTATGAAAGAGGAAATCACGGTGCTTAAAGACGCTATGAGAGGGAGATAAGCAAGAAAAATGGACTACGAGTTTAAAATTACTTCCCCAAATGGGAATGTTCATAAGATCAATCTCTCAAAAACATTGGCGTTTTACGGTATCAGCTCTTTAATCGTGTTTATCCTAGTCTTTGCCGCCTCATTCGCTTACGCCGCCTATTCCTATTTCACCATACAGAATCAGCGCGGCGAAATCGAAGAGTTAAAATCTGTAAACGCCATGCAACAAGAGCAGATTTTGAACGTGGCAAAAAAAGCTTCCGCTCTTGAAAAACGAAGCTCCGAGCTTAAAAACGTTGAAAACGAACTTCGTGTTTTGTCCGGTATAGCAACCCCCGCCGAAGCAGCGGAACACGCCGAAACCAAGGATAAGAAAGAGGAAAAACAGGGCGAAGGCGGCGCTTACGGCAGCGAGCTTGAACACTTGAACGCTTTTTTAGACGACAGAGAAAAATCTTTCGCCTTCCATGAAGAACAGCTAACCGAACTTCGCGGGAAAATTCAAGACAAAATTCCCAACCTAGGCGCATTTAAAATGGCAAGCTACAACGGCGGCGTTCCCTTTACCGGTCCCGCCGTCGCTATTCCGTCTCTTTGGCCGTCTTCCGGCGTTGTCACTTCCCCTTACGGCTATCGTTGGGGCGGCACCGACTTCCATCCCGGCATTGACATAGCCGATGACCTTGGCACTCCCATAGTCGCCACAGCCGACGGCGTTGTTGACTACGCCGGTTGGAACGCCTACGGCTACGGCAACATGGTCGACATCGTTCACGACAGCGGCATCGTCACCCGATACGCCCACGCTATGCAAGTCGTAGTCGTTCCCGGCGAACGCGTCCGCGCCGGTCAACTCATCGCCTACATGGGCAGCACAGGTTTTAGCACCGGTCCCCACGTTCACTACGAAGTACGCATAGGCGGTCAAGCCGTCAATCCTTCCGCTTATTTGCACTAAACTCCCCCATACCCCCCTCTAGGAGGGGGGCTTTTTTGCTTTACTTTAAAGTGCGCAAAAAAAAGCCCTCCTCTAGGAGGAGGGACAGCCGCTCAACGGCAGGGAAGAGCAACCTTTACAGCGGCTTTTTTTGCGGCGTTCCCGGTTTTCTTGGGTACTCTTTAGGGGTTGTTTTGGATTTTCTTATGATTATCAAGGCTCTTTCTTCCGTTAATTTAGGGATAGCGACTTCTTTTATTTCTTCTAATTCTCCCCCTAACACTTTTAACGCCTTCTCGCTTTCCTTCGCTTCGTCTTTTGCTTTGCTTCCCTTCCACGCTATGAAAGTTCCTCCTACTTTAAGAAAAGGCAGGGCGTATTCGGATAGCACCGGTAATGACGCGACGGCGCGGGAAACTACCGTGTCAAAGGATTCTCTTAAATCGGTTTTCGCCAAATCTTCCGCTCTGCCGTGAATTGTGGTCACATTTTGAAGAGAAAGATTATTCGCGACTTCATCTAAAAAGTGGAGTCGCTTTTTTAATGCGTCCAAAAAAGTTATGTTGTACGCTTCATTGTAAATTTTTAGCGGTATCCCCGGAAATCCTGCGCCCGAACCTAGATCTAATATTCTGCCTGTTCCTATGTAATCTAATCCCGAAAGCGAATCCAAAATATGCTTTCTTACAAATTCATCTTCCTCCGTGATGGCGGTGAGGTTCATCTTCTCATTCCACTCGATAATGAGTCTGTAAAAAGCGCCGAATTTCTTTTCCCGCTCCAAATTTACCTCTAAACCGTATTCCTTAAAAGCTTGTTTTAGTTTATCCTCAAACATTTCTTCTCCTCAACGCCTCCAGATAAATCATCAGCACGGAAATATCCGCCGGCGATACCCCCGAAATCCTAGACGCTTGCGAAAGATTTAGAGGTCTTGTATTTTTCAGCTTCTCCACCGCTTCAAGCCGCAAACTTTTTACCTCGTTATAATCAATATCCTCGGGTATTTTCATGTTCTCAAGCTTCGCGACCTTTTCCACCATGTCTTCCTGCTTTTTTAAATATCCTTCGTATTTGATAAGCGTCAACGCTTCAACTTCCGCCGCCTTTGAGAAACTTTCAACTCCAAATACAGCTTTTACCCGCTCGTAGTCCGCTTCCGGTCTTCTTAAATATTCCTTTAATGTTACGGTATTTTTTATGGTTGGCAGGCTGTTTTCTTCCAACAACTCCAAATTTTCCGCGCTTGGCGTTATTGTTCTTTTCTCCAAAATATCCGTTAATCTCTCAATCTCATTCTTTTTCTTCAAATACCGCTCATACCGCGCGTCAGTCACAAGCCCGATTTCACGTCCTATAGGAGTCAACCTCGCATCTGCATTGTCCATTCTTAAGAGAAGCCTGTTTTCCGCGCGCGACGTCATCATTCTATAAGGCTCCATCGTGCCTTTAGTCACCAAATCGTCTATCAACACGCCGATATAAGCGTCGCTTCTCTTTAATACCACAGCTTCTTTGCCGTCAAGTTTTCTCGTCGCGTTTATCCCCGCCATCAAGCCTTGCGCGGCGGCCTCTTCATAACCCGATGTGCCGTTGGTCTGCCCCGCCAAATACAAATTTTCTATTACCTTCGATTCAAGGCTCGGCTTTAGATACAGCGGATCAAAACAATCGTACTCTATAGCGTAACCCGGGCGCATAATCTCGCATTGTTCCAACCCCGCTATTGTATGCAGAAAATCAAACTGCACATCCATCGGCATACTGGTGGACATTCCCTGCACATAAACTTCGTTCGTATGCAAGCCCTCAGGCTCCAAAAAAAGCTGATGGCGCTCTTTATCAGGGAAGCGCAAAATCTTCGTCTCAATGGCGGGGCAGTACCTAGGACCTATCCCCTCTATAATCCCGTTCGCCATAGGCGCGCGGTGCATATTCTTCCTCAAAATCTCATGGGTACGCTCATTTGTATATGTAAGGTAGCAAGGCAGGGTTTGAAGCGTGCGTTCGTCCGTCATAAAGGAAAAATTTTCCACCGAATCCCCATCTTGACGCTCCGTCTTTGAATAATCGATGCTTCTTGCGTCAATTCTCGCGGGCGTCCCCGTCTTAAACCGCATAAGCGGCAGTCCCAGCTTAACCAAATTTTGCGACAGTTTCATTGCCGCCCTCTGTCCGCTGGGTCCCCCGTCGTAAGTCGTTTCGCCTATAATAATTCGCGAACGCAGATACGTTCCCGCCGCAATTATTACAGCGTCGGCGTAAAACCTCTCCCCCGTCTCGCACAATATCCCGACAGCTCTGCCGTTTTCCGTCAACAACTCGTCAACCAAAAGCTGTTTTACCGACAAATTATCGGTATTTTCCAAAGTCTCCTTCATCAACGCCTGATAAAGCCTTTTATCCGCCTGCGCGCGCAAAGCCCTCACAGCGGGACCCTTGCCGGTGTTTAACATTCGCATCTGTATGGCGGCCTTATCAATATTTATTCCCATCTCGCCGCCCAACGCGTCAATCTCTCTCGTCAAATGCCCCTTAGCGGGACCTCCGATAGAGGGATTGCAAGGCATAAGCGCGA
>JAFXOC010000622.1 GCA_017529085.1 Selenomonadaceae bacterium
GATACCCTCGAAGTCATTTCTTCCAACCTCGATAATGTATCTTCCGCAGATTCGCTATGAACCGTACAACAACCGCCTCTGTGACCCGTTGACCACGCTTCTAAAAGCGTCATAGCCTCTTTGGAACGAACCTCGCCCACAACAATTCTGTTTGGACTTTTTCGCAGCGTGATACGAAGAAGCATATCCATATCCATTTTGGGCGGCGCCGTTTGTAATTTTACATGATTGGGAGCGGTACATCTTAACTCCGAAGTATCTTCGATAATGACTATTCGCTCTTTCATATCGGATATTTCCGCTAAAATGGCGTTTAACAAAGTCGTTTTCCCGGAAGCCGTACCTCCTGCGGCAATTATATTCTTATGGTCTTTTATGGCTTTCATAATGACTTTTCTTTGATTTTCCGTCATTGTGCCTTGCGCCACATAATCTTCAAGAGTGAAAAGTTTTTTGCCAAACTTTCTGATGTTGAAAGACGGAGCTTTCACTATTGGGGAAAGCTCCGCCTGAAACCTACACGAATCAAAAAGATATGTTTTGGGAATTTCCGCTTCAAGTTCGGGAAAATCCGGCGGTATTGTTCGACCTGCAAGCGCCGCAACATTATAGATAAGTTGTTTCGCTGTCGCTCCGTCCATTGTCAAACCGCTGTCTATGCAACCTTTAGAATGTGTGTCAATCCAAATTTTGCCGTCTGGATTCAGCATAATCTCCATTACATTTTCATCGTGCATGAAATTCATAAGATCACGCCCCATGCTTGCTTCAAGCATCATCGCTTGGCGTTCCAACGCCGTGTTTTCCTTCTTGAAATTCATTGTTCTTCCTCTGCTTCATCTTCTTCAACCTTTTTTTCGGCATATATATCTACATTGGCAAAATTTCCTATTGCAGATTTTTTACCTTTCAGTCGTTGAAGTATGTCCTTTTTGGAAACTTTAGGTTTATCTTTCTTCGTTTGCGCTTCTTCCGACTTTTGTTCCGACTTTGGAATTTCCTTATCCTCCCTCTCGCTTTGGACGGAAGTTTCTCCTTTGGAAGGTTTATCCTCTACCTTTTCCTCGTTTGAACCCCGTGACCCTTGTTCAATCTCTTGATCCTTCGGCTTTTCTCCGTCATTGACTGTATCGACTGTATTTCCGTTATTTTCCTCACTTTCTTGTTGAGTTGTATTCTTGGAAGTTGCGACATTTGTTGTTTCATTATCCTTTTCCTCCGTATTATCATCAAATATCTTTGTAAAATTCACTTTTTCTTCTTTTGCTTTTTCCTCTGCTTCTTTCTTGGCTTTTTCTTCATCTCTTTTCTTCTTTTCGGCTCTCGCCTTTGCAACGGCTTCTTGTTTTGCAATCATATCCGCTACTTCCGGCGCATTGACCGCAAAGAGTTCGGCATAATTTTCCATTTTTGTGCAGGTGTCGGAAAAAGGCGGCGCTTTTATAACCAATACCCTCTCTTTAAAGAAAGGCTCTAAGAACCATCTGATTTTTGGACAAATAATCGGACGGCAGCCTTGGCAGATAACTAATTGCTTATCCTTGCTCATACGCATAAGTTCATCGGGATTCATTAGCTTCCTTGATTGTTCGGAAGATTGTACTGATTTTGAAAATAAGCTGTTACCTTCCTTGGTTATGCTATCGCTTTTTATAGTTTTATCACCCATGATATTTGACAACGCCTGCGCAGCTTCAAAATTAGAAGGTGTCATGTAAATCTGAACCTGACTGTTGTCTAAAATCGAATTATCCTTTGTATAAATCTGATTTAACTGTGTAATAGACTGCACAACAGTACAAATTTTCACGCCGAACCCTGCGCAAATTGATAATGTATTCTCTATTTCACTCAATTTTTTTAACTGAGGAAATTCGTCTAACAATAACAACAATCTCTGTTTTTTGTCGCTTGGCGTATCAAACTTCATATCCCGCACGGTTTTTGCAAGCATCGTATTTACCAAAAGCCTTGTCAAAGGTCTTACTTTCGGCACATCGTTAGGCTGAATAACCAAATACAACGAAACCGCTTGCCTTGGATCTAACAAATCCTTGAACGAAAAATCCGATACGCAGGTATTCTTTTTTATGAGCGGATCTTGATATAAGTTAAGCGGTGTTTGAGCGGAAGAAATAATCGAAGCGCCCGTTTGTTCCGCATTTCCCAATATCTTTTGCGCTTCTTCGGCTACTTTCGGGTGTACCAAAAGTTGATACAAAGGCGCTAAAGTCGTTTGCTGATTTAGAATATCGTTTATACCCTTTAAATCAGGACATTGACTTACATCCGGCGCTCCCCAAA
>JAFXOC010000623.1 GCA_017529085.1 Selenomonadaceae bacterium
CTTGACCCTGCCAAAGGGCTTTCGCCCTCTGGACTCCCGATTAAAAAATTTTTTATGTAGTTTACTCAATTTTATGATATAATGAACAGAGAATTATTTGTAGATTTGGAGGTTTTTATGGAAACAAAACTCGCAGTTTGGCTGGTTGGGAAAAAATACGCGGAGAACGTCGAAGAAGGTATGGAATTTTTACAAGCTCTTGAAAACAATTCTTGCCCCGACGCGCTTTTAGACTATCTCAAAAAGGATCTGGACGTTCTAATGGCACTTGGCGGAAATATTTCTTCCGATAAAGCCGTTGAATATTTAAAGGACAAGCTAAAATCCGCAGAAAAATTGATTGCCTTCTGGGAAGCCAATCCAAAAGACACCAACGCCATCTTTTTCAATAAAAGGTTGCAAGAATACCTTGCAACGCACCCGGAGGAATAATCATAAAACCCCTCTAAAAAAATGTCCTCGGGTGATTTCATTTTTATCAAAAAGTTTTTCTTCAAATTGACGGGCGGCGGTTTCGTCAAGCAGGCTCGCCTTTTTATAAGCGGCTGCGATTTTATAAACGTCTTTGTCCGACTCATAACGCCCGTCAATTCTAAGTCTCAGGGACATATCTGAAAGTTCTTTGGCATGAGGCAGCATAGAACGAGTTTTGCCGTTTAGGATATGCATTCTGCAATACTCGTCTGTAACAATGGGAAATTTTTCTCCCTTTCTATCCCTAAGAAAAAATGGTTTCTCTTTGCAAGGCATACTGCAAGGCTTTTCGCCTCGTCCGCCTAAAAACGTTCCCATAACGCAATAATCCGACACCATAAGCTCCGCTTTCCCGTGAATTATGATCTCAAGGGGAAGCGGGGCTTTTTTTACAAGTGACTTTATCTGATTTAAAGTAAGTTCTTCAGAAAGCGTAACCCCCATAGCGCCGTAATTTCTTAAAGACTCCAATGTTTTTTCGTTATACGTTATAAGGGAAAAATCCGTAAATATAGGCAGGGTCGTTTCTTCTTTTACCCTGTAAAAAGCGCCTATGGTATGAACATAAATACCGCTTGGTTTTAACCGCTCAAATCCGTGCAGCAGATTTTTAAAATTCTCTCCTTCGCCGTCACGTATAATTCTAGGCGTAGTAAAAAAAATATCCTTACCGTTTTTTCTCACAAAAAGCAGAGTTTTTTCATACTCGTCAATCGATATAGCAAAATGCCCGTAGCTTTCGCTGCCGAATATAATCCCATCCGCTCCACTTTCTACCGCGGCTCGCACTTTCTCTAACGTATCGACTCGAACCAACAGCTTATTTTCCCTTATATCATTATTTTTCACGATTGCCGCAGGTTTATCCAAAAGATTTACCCTTACAGGAAGATTGAAAGATTTCGTTCTTGCCTTTTCAAGCGCGTCAATTGCCCTTCTTCTGGCATCATTTATCTCGCTGGCGGGAACCATAACTGCGCCTTCAATTTCAGCCGTAAAATTTTTCAACATAAACGAGGTTTCTCCCAACCTGTCAATCTGTTGATGAAGATACGCTTCGGTAAGCGGACGTTTTCTCGCCGCCTCGCCTACAAATTCCGTTTCGGCTTTTCCGATATTTCCCATATCGTCGATAAATTCCACAGCAAGCCTTTCGCCAACTTTCGCCGTTGCCCTGCCTTCAATTTCAATACGCTTTGCGCTCTCATAAGCCGCCTTTGCGCGTTCCGTCAACCTTATATCGAACACCTTAAATGCGCGGTCATTCTCGCTTATCTTGCCTTCAACCTTTATTATCGCGATCTCTCCCGCACAAATTTCCTCGACTTTTTCTCCTTTTTTATCAAAAAGTTCGTTTAGCTCCGCCGTCACGCGTCCGCCGACCTTTACCCAAAATTCTATTATATCCCCTTTCCGTAAATCAACCGCCAGTTTTAACGCAATCTTTCCCGTTTCGGCTTTCACGACGCGTCCCACCATCACGCCTCTATTATTAGGACGCTTATCGCTCATCATGTTTTTCCCGGGATAGCCTTTCAAATAAGCCGTAGTAAAATCCCTGTTAAATATCTGTCGTAAATCTTCTTTATCTTCATCCGCAATAAAAAAATTGCCTTTATAAAAACTATCTATGGCTTTTCTATATACTCTCACCACTGTAGCCACATATTCCGGTCTCTTCATGCGCCCCTCAATCTTAAACGACGCAACTCCCGTATTAATAAGCTCCGGCAGCATTTCAACCGTCGCTAAATCCCTTGGCGACGAAAGATAATTACCCGCTTTACCCTTTAAAACGTCAATCCCCTTTTCATCCGTCAATTCATAAGGCAACCTGCAAGGCTGGGCGCATCTTCCCCTATTTCCGCTCCTGCCGCCTATCATGCTGCTCATCAGGCACATTCCAGAATAACAAACACACAATGCCCCGTGCATAAAAACTTCTATCTCCGCCTTAGAATTTGCCGCTATATATTTTATCTCCTCTAAACTCAATTCCCTCGACAGCACCACTCTAACAAATCCTAATTCCTCCAGCGCGCGAACGCCGTCCAAGCTATGAACCGTCATCTGTGTGCTTGCGTGAAGCGGCAACCTTGGCGCAACCTCTTTTGCAAGCGCCGCCACGCCTAAATCTTGCACCAATACCGCATCGGCTCCAACTTCCTCCAAAAACTTCAAATACTTCCCTAATTCTTCAAATTCCGAATCGTCCGCTATGGTATTTACCGTCACATGAACCGCAACATTGTGTAAATGGGCGTACTTTATCCCCTTTTTCAACTCGTCTTCATCGAAATTTTTCGCGTAAGCTCTAGCGCCAAAACGATTGCCCGCCAAATACACGGCGTTCGCCCCTTCGTTCACCGCCGCGTACAACGCTTCCATACTCCCCGCCGGCGCCAACAACTCCACCACTACTGTCACCTCTTAATCAAAATTCTTACTTTCTTTTTTCTCTTTCTTTTTTGTAAAAAAGATATTAGATTCGCTTAGTGCTTTAGCACTTAGCGAATCTTGTATGCGTAGCGAAGCGTAGAAAAGAGAAAAAAGAAAGTAACAAAGAAAAAAGAGAAAGAAAAAACTTTAATAATTTTTAATTCTCTCTCGAAATACAAAGTGCTTCCATAACAATCTTTTGTTCATTTTCCATTTCTTCTCGGTCTTCTTCCTCGATATGGTCATAACCCAACAAATGCAACATTCCGTGTACCGTCAAAAACGCTACCTCTCTTTTTAAAGAATGACCGTATTCTTCCGCCTGCGCCGTTGCTCTTGGCAGAGAAATTATAATTTCTCCCAAATTCTCCTTATCCAAATCGTCCTCGCTTTCCCTAAAAGCGAAGGAAAGCACGTCCGTCGGTCTGTCTATACCACGATATTGCTTGTTTAATTTATGGATTTCCGCGTCGTTCGTAATGGTGACGCTGACTTCGCTGCCCATTTCGTTATAAATTTCCATTCGTTGTTGAATTATTTCATAAGAGATTTTAGAATTTTGAATTTCAATAGCTACAGGTATATCATTTATATATAAACTTATATCTGGAATTACACATTTTTGTATATTGTTAATTGTAC
>JAFXOC010000624.1 GCA_017529085.1 Selenomonadaceae bacterium
GGCTCAATATAAAAATTTTACTCCTAACCCCATAAAATGGGAGCGAGGGGCGAAGCTCCTTTGGCGGGGTCAAGGGGCAGCGCCCCTTGTGGGGTTTGGGGCGAAGCCCCAACTAAGCGTATTCGATAGGGTCGACTAAACCTGCTTCTTTGAAGCCTTTTAGTCTTAATTTACAGCTCTCGCACACGCCGCAGGCTTTTTCTTTGCCAGCGTAACAACTGCGAGTCAGTTCAAGGGGTACGTTTAATTTTTTCGCGAGCAGGATAATTTCTTTTTTTGATAGATGTTGAAGTGGAGTTTCGATTACTATTTTTTTATGCTCCGTAGCCGTGACTTTAGTGGCTACGTTCGCCAATGCTTCAAATTTTTCGATAAACTCGGGTCTGCAATCGGGATAACCCGAATAATCAACGGCGTTTACCCCGATATAAATATGCCCTGCGCCTATTACTTCCGCAAGAGCTAAAGCGTGACTTAAGAAAATAAGATTTCTTGCGGGTACATAAGTTATGGGCACATCGTTTTCATTATGGTTTAACACGCCTTCGGGAACGTCTATGTTGTTGTCGGTTAAAGCCGAACCGCCGATTGCGTCCATGTTGGTTTTAATTATGGTATGCTTCTTTACGCCGAAAAATTCGACTATTTTTTTTGCCGACTCAAGTTCAATATTATGCCTTTGGTTATAATCGAAACTTATGGGATAAACCTCAAAACCTTCGGATTTGGCGATGGCTAAACAAGTAGCCGAATCAAGCCCGCCCGATAACAGCACAACCGCTTTTTCCATAACATTCTATTCCTTTCTCAAAAGTTTCATTGCTTCGTTTACATCATCTGCGCCGTAAAGATATGACCCCGCCACTAAAACGTTCGCTCCCGCTTCAATGACAAGCGGCGCGGTTTTATCGTTTATGCCGCCGTCTACTTCTATATCGATTTCAAATTCGTTATCTTCTACGGTATGACGCAAGATTGCGATTTTTTCAAGCATGGATTCGATAAATTTTTGCCCGCCAAAACCCGGATTAACCGTCATTAAGAGCGCCATATCAATATCGGACAAAATTTCCTCAAGCATAACCAAAGGAGTCGCAGGATTAAGCGCAACCCCCGCTTTTATGCCGTAAGATTGAATTTGTTGAATTATTCTGTGAGCGTGTTTGGCGGCTTCGATATGAAAGGTGATTATATCCGCTCCCGCCTTTGCGAAAGCGTCGATTTGCGTCTCCGGATGCTCTACCATAAGATGAACGTCAAAAATAGACTTGCTCGTCTTTCTAAGACTCTTTACCACAGGGGAACCTATGGTGATATTGGGTACGAACGTTCCGTCCATAACGTCTATGTGGATATAATCCGCCCCGGCATTCTCCACCTTTTTTATCTCATCCGCAAGGATTGAAAAATCCGCAGACAATATCGAAGGCGCAATTTTTATCATGAATCAATCTCCTCCAATAATTTTAAATAAGCGTCGTATCTCTCACCTTGAATTTTGCCCTCTTTGACAGCCTCTTTTACGGCGCATTTCGGCTCGTGACTGTGGCTGCAAGGCGAAAAATAGCATTTCCCCAAAAATGGCAAAAAATCTCTAAAATACGCATCCAGCTCAGCTTTTTTGATAAAATTCAAATCAACGGAACTAAACCCCGGGGTATCGACTATATAACCTTTTTCAAAGGGCAAAAACTCGGCGTATCTCGTGGTATGCTTTCCCCTTTTTATCTTCTCGCTGACGTTTCCCGTCGTTCTCTTAAAAGTTTCGTCAACGGCGTTTAACAAGGAAGACTTGCCGACTCCCGACGACCCTGCAAATACCGTGGTTTTATTTCGCAACTTTTTTCGTAATGCTTCTATTCCTTCTTTATTTTCAGCAGAAGTAAGAACCACCTCATACCCTGCTTTTATAAATGGCAGGAATGTTTCACCCGTCGCTAAATCAGATTTATTGGCGCATATAAAAATTTCCGGTATACGAGAAAATTCCCCCAACACCAAGAACCTTGCAATTAAAAGAGGATGAGGGTCGGGGGATTGGACGGCGAAAATCAAACATAAAGCGTCAACGTTTGCCACCTTCGGACGCATCAAATAATTTTTTCTCGTTTCAACCGTTTCTATTACGCCGCTATCTCCGGATAACGGCGTAAATTCCACATAATCCCCCATCAAAACTTCGTCGGATTTTTTCATCTTTCCACGCAGTTTTGTTTCAAAAATCCCTTCGTCGGTTTTCACATAGAAAAAACTGTTTTGAGCGCGGATAATCCTGCCCCTCATTGGCTCTTACCTTCGCCGGTTCCTTTAGCGGGAGGTATTTTTACGGGAACTTCGTTTTCTTTTTTATCTTCCGCGGCAGGTTTTGATTCGTGGGAAGACTTTGTTTCGGTTGAATCCGTTGAAGCGCCGGTATCTTTTTCCGCTATTGTTAAATCAACGGAAGAGCCTTCCTCAACCTCGCCTTGCGCTGGAGTTTGAGCGATTACCGTACCCACCCGTTCTTTGCTCTTTTCTTTAATAACGCGTCCTACCGACAATCCTTTATTTTTAATGCTTTCAGTCGCAGCTTCCAAAGTTGCGCCCGTGACGTTTGGTACGGTTACTCTCTTTTTCTGCTCGCCCTTTGAAATCACCAAATCTATTACCATGCCCTTTTGTATTTTCGTATGCGCCGACGGATCGGTAAGCAAAACAGTTCCCGGTTCCTCTCTTGAAACTTTTTCATCAATCGTTCCTACGGAAAGCCCCATCTTCTTCAGGCGATTTTCAGCAGCGGTGCGACTTAATCCTTTCAAATCCGGCAATTCCAAAGATTCACCGCCCTTGCTCACATAAATGCTGACAAGCCGTTCGCTCTTTACCCTAGCCCCCGCTTCAGGCGATTGAGATACAACCTCTCCGGCAGGCACGGACGCATCGTAAGTTTCCGCAACGTTCACCCTTAAATGCGCATCCTCCAATATCTGTCTCGCCAAGGTCATCTGTTTACCCACCACGTTTGGCACATTCACCTCTTCGGCGCTCCAAAATTTGCCGTAAGATATAAACGCTCCAACGCAAAAACCCATGACGAGTATTGCTACAAGCACGGCGATAAAAAGTTTCGATTGGAAAATTGAATCCGTGTTTTTTGTCTTTTTCTTAATCTCTCCTCCGCCGTAAGTATCATCCAAATCCTCAAACTTAGGCATAATCCTTGTAGCGAAGGGATCAACCATACTACCTGAAGTATTTCCGTGCAAAAGATGTTCCGCTTCCTGAAGTTCCCGCGTAAGTTCCGCGCTTGTAGGGCGCATATTTGGATCTTTTTCTATTGCCCGCATCACAATCGCTTCCACAATGGGCGGTATATCATTATCAAAAGACCGCAAAGGCTGAGGAGCGTCGGAAAGATGTTTCATGGCGATAGCTACGGGAGTATCGCCGGTGAAAGGCAATTTTCCCGTTATCATTTCATACATTATAATACCAAGGGAATAAATATCGGATTTTGGCGTTATATAAGTCCCCTTCGCCTGTTCCGGCGAAAAATAATGTACCGAACCCACAATATTTCCGCCGTAAGTCAGCGTTGATTCCGTCACAGCTCTTGCAATACCGAAGTCCGCTATTTTCGCGTGACCGTTTTCCATCATCAAAATGTTATGAGGCTTTATATCGCAGTGGACAATTCCTTCCGAATGAGCTTGCGACAAAGCTTCTGCGATTTCTCTCGCGATATGCACCGCTTCGGCGACGGAAAGCCTACCTTTCTCCTTTATAAGAGATTTAAGCGTATTTCCAGCCACATATTCCATCACTATATAATGCGCGTCGTTCTCATTACCCACATCGTAAATATTTACGATGTTCGGATGCGAAAGCCGCGCCGCCGCCTCGGCTTCCTTATGGAACTTACCCACAAACTCCGCGTCTTTCCAATATTCTTCGTGCAGTATCTTTACGGCGACCTTCCTGTGAAGCAACTTATCTTCCGCAAGATACACATCGGCCATTCCGCCGCTGCCTATCTTTTCTTCCAACAAATATCTGTTCTTCAAAACTTGATTAGTCACGCGGCACCTCCTTGAAAGTTCTTTAATTTCTTTTTTCTCTTTCTTTTTTGTAAAAAAGAAAGAGAAAAAAGAAAGTAACAAAGAAAAAAGAGAAAGAAAAAACTTTAATAATTGGTTTGTACACTAATTTTAGACTATACAATAAACCCCAACCGGGAGTCCAGAGGGCTGCGCCCTTTGGCGGGGTCAAGGGGCAGCGCCCTTGTGGGGTTTGGGGCGAAGCCCCAATTATTTTTCGAAACTCAAAATTAATTTTCGGGCGATGGGAGCGGCTGTATCTGCTCCGCTGCCTCCGTTTTCGACCAATATGGAAAAGGCGATTTTTCTCTTTTCCAGCTCGGCAAAACCAATGAACCAAGAGTGCTCTTTGTCGGAATTGTTCTCGGCGGTGCCGGTTTTGCCGGCGACTCTGATGCCGCTAACTTTTGCGGCTTTGCCCGTGCCTGAAAGCACGACTTCTTCCATCCAATCTTTTAAAAGTCCTGCTCGTTCTTTCGTCATTACCCTCGATAATTCCTTCTTTTTATGTTCGGTTAAAATTATTCCTTTAGGCGAAATTGTTTTTTCCATCAAATAAGGCTCCGTCATAACTCCATCGTTCGCTATTGATGCGGAAATAAGCGCCATTCTTACAGGCGTTACCAAGAGCATACTCTGTCCTATGCCGATTTGAGCGATATCTCCTCTGTCAAGAGTTTTGAATTCGGGTATATGAGAAGCGCTTTCGAAGATTTCGCCCCTTATAGGTTCGTAAAATCCGTAACGCTTAAAACCCTTTTCAAGATTGTCCGCGCCAAGACGAATGGCGAGAGCGCCGAAGGTAACGTTGCATGACTCTACAAGAGCGTCTTTTAAATGTAAATTACCGTGAACGCCGTCGTGGGCTTCCTTTATGCTAAAGCCTCCGCCTACGTCAAGAGAGCCGCCGCAGGTAAAGAGTTCGTGTTCGTCTGTCACTGCGTTTTCAAGAGCCAAATCCACAATCATCGGTTTAATGATGGAACCGGGCGGATAAAGTCCGTTAACTGCTCGATTTAAAAGAGGATGATCTTCTCTTTCGTTTAATGCGCCCCATTCTTCCACAATGCGGTTGGGATTGTACGCGGGAGACGATACCAAGGCGAGTATTGCGCCGGTAGTTGCGTCTAAGACAACAACGGCTCCCCGTCTTCCGTCAAGAGCGTCAAACGCTGCTTGCTGACAATCTGAATCTACGGTAAGAATTAAATCGTTGCCTTGGTTTCCCCGCAAAAGCTCGCCTATGGGTCCCATCATCGTCAAATCTTTGGTTTTTCCCGAAAGTTCCCGATTAAAATAGTTTTCCGCGCCGCCCGTTCCTATTTTTTTATCCGCGTATCCCGTGACAAAAGCCATCGCTTCGCCAAATGGATAATATCTTAAACCGTCCTCGTCGGTTTTGGCGATAATTCTTCCTCTGTTGTCGTAAATCGCGCCTCTGGCAATCGTATCACTCAACACGGAATTTCTGGAGTTAAGCGGATTGTGCGCATGATAATCGGACTGTATCAATTGTAAATATATAACATATGCCAAAAATAAAGCAAATAAAACAAGAAAAACTGCCGTTATCCTCAAGATATTTCGCTTGATATTATACATTGACATTTTCCTTTCGGGAAACTGCGACAATCACACCAAGCAACATAAAACAAGACACCATAGAACTTCCGCCGTAACTCATAAAGGGAAGAGTGACGCCCGTTAAAGGAAAAAATTTTGTGACCCCTCCCATTATTATGAAAGTCTGCAAAAAAAACATAATTCCCGCGCCGAATATTAAGAGCATTTCCTCCTCTTTTACGGCTATTAAAGATATTAAAACACATTGATAAAAAAGGAGCGCGTAGATAACGATAAGCGAAACAGAACCTGCCAACCCGAATTCCTCCGCTATCGCGGAAAATATGAAATCCGTATGCGCTTCGGGGATAAATGTCGGATAGCCTTTTGTAAATCCCGCCCCCCACACATTGCCGTTTTCGATTGCAAACAGGGACTCGATTATTTGATAAGCCGCGCCTCTGGGGTCGCTCCATGGATTAAGCCAAATATCAAAGCGAATTTTCACATGATTGAAAGCGCAATAACTTATAATCGCGCTTGTAACAAAGAAAATGAGCGCAAATATAAAGTAAGATTTATTTCCGGTCGCGGCGTAAGTCATAACAACCGCCACGGCGAAAAATATGAGAGCCGCTCCCAAATCTTTTGCCACTACGAACATGAGAAGCGATGCGCCCCAAATCGCGATAAGCGGGGCTAAAAAACGAATCGGCGGCAAATTGAAAAACAAAAGCCGTTTTTTTCTTAAATCCAACGTTTTTCTGTGTTCGCTTAAATATGCGGCAAGAAAAAACACAAGCAATATTTTCGCGAACTCCGAAGGTTGTATTCTAAAACTGCCCAAGACGATCCAATTCTTGTTGCCGCCTATTTCCACGCCGAAAATAAGCGGCAACATAAGCAAAACTACGCATAAAATGCCCAAAACATATTCGTAATTTAACAGTCGCCTTAAAAACTTTTCCGAGCGAACAACGACGATAAACGCCGCCATGCCCACGATAAACCAGCGAATTTGTGGTATCGTCAGAGCGTAGTCAAGTCTTGCTATCGCTAAAATTCCAAGGCATGATAAAAAACAGGCGCAAGAAAACATCCAAGCGCACCGCCTCGATTTGGTCTTTACAATCACAACTTCGATAATAAACGCCACAATAAGCGCAGACGCTATCCAAGGCAGATATTTGAAATCGGCGTAACTTACGTTGCTTATAGTGGGATTTTTATGTATGAAAATAAGTGAAAATCCGCAAAACAACATTAAAACGGTCGTAAAAAAAAACTTGAATATCGGCTTATTCATCGTAAATCGCCACTACCGCCGTAATATTGTCCCTGGCAACCATCTTTAGCGCAAGTTTTACCATCATCTCCGCAGGATTTATATCATCGTTTGAAAGCATTTTTATGATATTTTCCTTATCAAGAACATTGGTAATTCCGTCCGTAGTAAGAAGCAACTTATCGCCTCTAAGAAGTTCCAATTTTCCCGTATCGACCTCAAGCTTTTTTTCGGTTCCCACAGCTCTTAATATATAATTTTTTTTCGGATGATGCAACGCTTCTTCTTCTGTGATAACGCCTTCTTTAACCAACTTCGCCACATAAGAGTGGTCTTCGGTTATCTGATTTAAATTTCCGTTTCTAAAAACATAAAGTCTGCTGTCTCCAACATGAGCGTAATAAAGTATGTTTTTATCCGCATAAGCAAGTGTAGCCGTAGTCCCCATACCGTAATACTCGGGTTTCTCGTTCGCCTTACGGAGTATAACTTCATTAGCTAAAAGAATCGAATCCTTTAAAACCGACTCATCGATAAAATCCCTATCCGTCAAATAACTCTTTATCGTTTCGGTTAAAAGAGAACTGGCTACTTCCCCCGCAGCATGACCGCCCATGCCGTCCGCCACCAAGAGAATATTCTCCGATGCAAAAAGAGCGTCTTCGTTTGTTTCTCTGACAGAGCCCGCATCCGTATCTTGAAAAATCCGCATAATCATCTCCCTCCCTTAAACCTTGACACTTTTATGCGCCTTTTACGATATTGAAGACGGTCCCCACGTTTGCCCCAATTCTTTCGATAAAATTTTTCCCGAAGTTATATCCACCAAATCCGCCCGTATTTTTTCCGCTTCTTTAATCGGAAGCAAAACGTCAAAGGAAACCTTTTCGCCGTAGTCGCTTTCGTTTACTTTTATCTCGTGGGTCCTGAGATAATGCTCGATTAATGAAAGCAAAGAGTATTCAAATGATAGCTTCACGACTTTAAAGGGCAACATGGCGACTTTTTCAGCTTTTTCCAAAGCGTCGCCTGCGGCTTTGCCGTAGGCTCTCGTAAGCCCCGCCGCGCCTAATTTAATTCCGCCGAAATATCTTACAACCACTACGACAGTATTCGTCAACTCGCGCTTTTTTATCGCGTCTATTATAGGCGCCCCCGCCGTACCGCTTGGCTCTCCGTCGTCGAAAAATTTCTCTTTGTCGTAATGTTCCCCTATAACGTAAGCGTAAGCTATATGCCGCGCCGAATAATGCTCTTTTTTTACCTTCGCCAAAAATTCCTTCGCTTCTCTTTCACCAGCTGCAAAGGCGACTCTTCCGATAAACTTGCTGCGCTTTTCCTCGTAATACCCTTCAGAAACTCCCTCTACGGTGAAATATTCTTTCACTCCTTCACCTCCAAAGCGTTTCTAAGGGCTACGACTTCTTTTGCGACAAAGAGTCCGATAGGATTTTCTCTTGCCCGTATATCATCCAATACCTCAAAATTCCCGTTGTTTTCGGCGGCAAGGCGAACTTTTCCTATGGAATGATACATGGCTTCGGCGTATCGTACGGTTTTTTCACGAATAGCCACCGTTAAATCATAACTCGTGTCTTGAAGGTCTGTGGAGGGA
>JAFXOC010000625.1 GCA_017529085.1 Selenomonadaceae bacterium
ATGGCATTATTTATTATTTGAGGTTATCTTTATCATTACCGAAATGCGATAAAGCAGAATTTACTTCTCTACAATGAACAATAATATGTATTAAAAGTTGACGATCTCTTTCATTCAGTTGCATAAATCAAAACCTCATCTTTACTTAAATTTTTTTTAAATTTCTTTGAATTAGGTAAACTACTTAAAATATCTACTTCATTACGAGTCGCGTCAAATTTTTTTGCATAATACTGTCGTACATATGTCAAATAATTCAAACATAGGCAGTATCAAGTTTGTTTGCAAAATATTTGCCTATATCGGCAATAAATTTCAAAGTTTCACATTTCAAATCGTCGGGAAACGCCGTTAATGCCGGTCCCGTTTCAAAATTCAAAACCCCTTTATAATTTATGTTTTTAAGTCCCCGAATAAATCCTTCCCAATCGGTTGCGGACTTATTCTCTCTTGTTTTTGTAAAGACAAAAGGAATTTGGTGCAAATCCC
The DNA here is from genome assembly GCA_017529085.1 of Selenomonadaceae bacterium. GTDB lineage: Bacteria > Bacillota > Negativicutes > Selenomonadales > Selenomonadaceae > RGIG9201. The sequence continues at coordinate 490 of JAFXOC010000625.1, forward strand.
GCCACCCGTCGTTATCGTGGATATGCAAAACTTTTAACCTATCGCCAAGGGTCGTGATAAACTCTTCAAAATCCAAATGCGCAAGATTTCCGTGACCTGTATCGAAGCAGAATCCTAAAACTTCGGCTCCGTACTTCTCGTTCATAGCGTCGATACGTTTGACCGCTTTTACCGCATCGCAACAAGGACCTTCCGTCAAACGGTCGCCAACGCCGTCGTAAAGGTTTTCTATGCACATCGTCACGCCTAATTCCTTGGCCAATGGCGCAAGTTCTTCCAAAAATTCTTCGGTCGCTTCCCATTCCTTTTCTTCGGAGCCTACATAATACGCCAGTTTAAACCCGTGAATTACGATATGCTTGCAACCGAAAAACCTGCATAAAAGCATACTTTTCGGCGCGACCGTTCTTCGCAGATATTCGTTAAGCCTACGACTTCCCTTCGGCACATAAACCGGGTACGGCATATGCATCTGCCATACGTCTATCCCCGCTTGTTCCAACGCTTCCTTATGTGGCGTGAAAAACGCTTCCGATTCTTTGACAGTCTTCTCAAAGAACCGATTGATACTGAACCTGTAAATATCTTTATTCTTCAAATATCCGTGCAGGCTGAAATCTACCGCGTCAAACCCCGCTGCTTTAAGCGTCTTCGCGCCTTCCGTCGGATTGTCGTCTTCAAGGACGTTCTGCGTCTGTACCCCAATCCCTAAGTTCATTTTCTTCCTCCATGTCCTCGATTCGCTCAAAGTGAAAACTCGGCATATACTCGTCGTTAAAAAAAACGATAGGATTTTCTATCCCCATATCCCTCAACTGACTTTCAATCTCCCGATAGTAAACGTTGCAAATTAAAACGGCGCAATCCTTCGGGAGATTTTTTAATTTTTCGGGGGATTTTACTTTAAGTCCGCAAAACTCGGTTCCCCATTTAACTTTGTCATTGTCGCAGGTAAAAAGCGGCGGATATTTTTCACCGTAACACTTCATATAAGCTCTGCACATATTGCCCGCGCCAAAGAGGACTCTTTTGTCATAACGCTTCAGCATATTCTCCATATCCGCCTGCCAAGCGAAAAAATCTCCGATTTCGCGGGCGTATTTTATAAGAGCGGGTTTTAACATCGGGGAAGTCACGGAGGCGGTTGTCGCGAAATTCATAATAATAGGCCCGTCGAAGGAAATCTCTCTTAATCCTCGTATAATATTCAACCAATCCGTACGAACTCCGAACGTAAAAGGCAATATGGCGGTATCTCCCATACCGTCGCAATCTCTTAGAGTTATCGCTTTGATTCGGTCGCCTAAGATAACAGCCGCGTCTCTCATATTCTGCCCCAAAAAACTGTATGTTCCGATGTCCAAATGAAAACCGAAACATTCAAAACCCGCCGCTTCGTTTAAATCGTCCACCCATTTTGACGCTTCATAAGGGTTTGCGCATAAACCGCGTATAACGCCGCCGTTATTTAGGCGGTACTGACTTTCCAAAAGTATCGTCGCGCCGTATTTCTTCGCCGCAGTCGTTAAAGATAAGTAATATTCTTTATTGGCTTCCCAAATATTTCTATCTCCCATACCCACCGCCGGGGGACGCATAATAATATATCGGCATCCCGCTTTGCCTGCCGCATTGACGCATTCTTCCGCAAGTTTTCGGATTGATTCAAAGAGATCGTCGTTATCTTCTTTTTTCCCTAACCTGGGCGGCAGAAAATTCGCGTAGGCTACGGGAATTTTAAAATTTTTTCCCTTTATGACGGATAGAAAAGGCATAAGAATCTCCCCTACCTTTTCGGGGTTCTCCGTTATCCAATGGCGATAGGATCTATCGTCTTTCTTTTTTCGCCAACCCTCTATGCGGTAAGCGTGATATCCTGCGATGCCGCCTATATCCAAAGCAATACTGTCAAAACTGCGTCTAATGTCGTTCAGTCCCTGATTTGGGAACTCCCACGACACAATCCCCCAAGGGGAACATACCAATTCCATTAAATCAACCTTTCTTCTATCAATTTTTTTAATCTCGTAGACGATGTGGTTTCAGTATAAGGGAAAAACACCATATCGGCGCCTCTTTCCCTTAACCATTTTTGTTTCGCAAGCCACGCCGGGTCTTTTTCGTAATCGCTTCCTGAAAACTGCGCGTCGAAACGATAAAGTTTCCAAGCCATATCAGTATCGGGAGTTTCAAAGGGTATCTCGTGCGCTTCGTCCACGAATTTACATGAACGCACCATATCAAGCCGCTCGTTAAACGGAATAAAAGGTTCAACCTTCTTGTTTTCTCTTACCTGTCTGTCCGAAACAACTCCCACAATAAGGTAATCGCAATGCTCTTTCGCGCGACGAAGCAGGTTTAAGTGACCGATGTGACCAAGGTCGAACACACCCGCGACGTAACCGATGCGATATGGTTTAGACATCTTATCCGCAGGTTTAAAGCGTTCCTCGTCAATCGTGAGAACTTCCTCGCTTCTCGGGGAGGCGTCCGAAGAACGAAGCCGTTTGCAGTTTTCATAGTAACGCATTTCGTTTTCGATATCGTCGATTATCGTTTCGACAGACACAACGGCTATGTCGGGATTTTTCGCCGTTACGTTTTGTATAATGCCATCAGTCCCGGTCACCGCTGTCACTACAACTATATCGACTTTTTCGCTCGTATCCCAATCCTCTAAAGTATATACCGGAACGCCCGATTTTTCTTTTATTTTTTCCGCGTTCCTATCGAGAAAACATTTTACATTAAGTTCCGGGAATTTCATAATCTCCCGCGCCAACAACTCCCCCAAAACAGCCGCGCCGTATATAACGATATTTTTTTCGCGTCTGTTTACGAAGTATGAAGCAATCTTAGCGTCCCTTTGAAGAAGTTGAACCCATTTAGACAAAAGTTTAATCTGATAATTAAAACGATCCCTTTGCCTTGTGATTTTCACCGAATCGTTTCGCCAATCCCCGTTTATAACCCGTCTGTTCTCCTTAAAAGTATTGTAGTTAATCGTATGTTTCCTCTGAAATTCCTCGCATTCGACATCCTTCTTTATGCCACGGAAAAAATCGCCCTCCATCTTTACCCACTTGTCTATATTATCCGTAAGACCGTAACGCTCTCTCAACGCGTCGATAGGCAAGATACTTTCAAAATTCACGTTTTCGACATATAACGTTGAAACTATCCTCTCAACAATAGCTTTAATCGGGTAGTTCTCAAAACAAAATTCCTGATCGAAAAAATAAAAATCCCCGTCGATATAAAAGCTGTTAAGCGGCACCAAGTCCGCATAGCCTCGTTCCAATATTCCTCCGTCTTTATCATCTGTCAAATCGGAAGAATGTTTGACGATTTCCACGAAGCGATCCGTTTCCCTCAAAAATTCATCAACATTTATCCTTAATAGTTTACCCAAATATACGCTTGCAAGTTCTCCTTCTATATATGGCATAACCAACCGATTATCCTTCCACTCCGTATCAATTATACGGACGTTATGCGCTTCCAAATATTTTTTGTGTTCGATTATCTTAGACAGCCTAACCACGCCTTCACGATATGCGGCGCATTTCTCCACGGTACCGGTTGCGGTGACAAGCGTATATGTGGCAAGCTCGGGACCTCTGTCCATGCTTAACGTCACATGATTCATATCGGCAAAGCCGCCGTCTTCGGATATTTCTATAAGATAGGCGTTTGCCGTTTGGTGAAACATATCGTTTTCCAAAAGCTGTTCAAGCAAGCCTTTTTCTTCGAGAAAAACTGACTCCGCGTCGTTATAGACGGGAAAATAACGACTTGTCAAAGCCTCTTTCGGAAGATAATTTTCCGCGTATATAAGCTGCGGGCACCAAATATCGGGAAAAATCGAATATGCGCGTATATGTGTCCAATCGGCTTTTTTGATAATATCTTTTATCTCTGCCAAACTGTAGCAACGACCTTTTAAATCTCGCCACTTGTTTTCACGCATTTTCTCTCTTTTTATTTCCCTATAACCGTCCAACCCGTCGCAAATTCTTTTGGTATACGGTTCCTTGTCTCCGCAGAAGTATTTAAATCCCAGTCTGTTATGTATTCCCAAGAAAATTCGTCCCGTATCCTTCAGAATTTCCCGCCACAAACGCAAAACCTCCGAAGGTTCGGAAGCCGTTTCGATTTCGGTTACGCATATGATTATGTCGAAGGTTTTTCTATGCTTGGCTATCCAATCCTTTTCAATCGTTCTTTCAAAATCAACCTCTTTCGCTTTTCCTCCTCTTTCGTCGATTATCTCTTTAAACAAAAAGGCGGACTTTCCCGCCAACAGAATATTTTCTCCCGCTTTAAAGGGATACCATTGAAAAAGACCCCGCGATAAACTTTTGATAAGTTCTTTATATTCCATCCTTTATCCCACCGTTTTAATATGATTTGGCAAACAACTATAATACTTTACGTTCTCCACGGTCGTTTCATAAAAGTATGAAATGACCGTGTACGTTTTTTCCCTTTACATTGACATCTCCTTCCTACATATCTTATAATTATTCATAAAGAAAATCTAAGCAAAGGGGCGAGTCGATATGAAACAGCATTACATAATGCCGGTCGGAGTAGACGACTTCCGTCGGGTACGGGAAGAATATTATTACGTCGATAAAACAAACTTTATAAAATCTCTTATCGACGGCCACAGCCAGGCGACTCTTATAACAAGACCCAGACGTTTCGGCAAAACTCTTGCGCTTAGTATGCTATATTATTTTTTCACCATGGAAAACGCCAAGTATAACAGAGTTTTATTTGAAGGCACCGATATTGAAAAAGCCGGCGAAAAGTATATGGCGTTGCAGGGCAGCAAACCGACCGTGCTTGTCAGTTTTAAGGATATTAAACAACTGAATTTTTCCGATATGATAATGGATTTTGGCTATCTTATGCAACATTTATATCGTTCGTGTAAATATTTGCTTGAAAGCGAATACCTTGACGATACTGAAAAAAAATATTTTGGTTTGATATTATCCCGTCGGGCAAACGACATTGATTTGCAAAAATCTTTAAAAAATCTGACGACATGGCTTTGCCGCTACCACAAGAAGCCTGCTCTCGTCCTTATCGACGAATACGACGCGCCCATACAGTACGCTTTCGATAACGGCTACTATAACGAGGCCGTAACTTTTATGCGCAATTACTTAAGCTCTGTGTTAAAATCCAACCCCGATTTGGATTTTGCCATACTGACAGGAGTGCTTAGAATAGCAAAGGAAAGTATTTTCAGTTCACTTAATAATTTAGAAACAGCGAGTGTCGCCCTAGGCAGGTATCAAAACGTTATGGGGTTCGACGATAATGAAATAAAGCAAATCGCCGAAGACTTCCATTGTTCGGAAAAACTTTCGGAAATTGAAAAATGGTACGACGGCTACAACTTTTCGGGAGTTAACGTCTATAACCCATGGTCGGTCATAAATTACATTTTGCATGATTGCAAACCTTCAATTTATTGGCTGAACACTTCCGCAAATTCAATTTTAAAAGAATTGTTAAAAAGAACGGATAAAAAGCAAGCGCAAGAACTCCATTCACTGCTTCAGGGCGGCTCTGTCAGCGCAACTATCAACGAAGGGGTTATCTATTCAGACATATACAAAAACAGCGACGCGCTCTATACAATGCTTCTCACAACGGGGTATTTAACACAAGCTTCAGAAATTAATAATGAAGAGTATGACGATACGATAGAACTTCGTATACCAAACAGAGAAGTGCGTACCGTATATGAAAAAGAGATAATAAATCGTATTAATGAAATGGATGGCAATCCCAAACTTTTGTATTTGCTGAAAGCTCTACTATCCGGCGATGTGGAATCCTTCTCCGAGGAACTTAACGATTATTTGTTTGCTTTAGTAAGTTATTACGATACCGCCAACAAAGAAAGTTTTTATCATGGTTTCGTGTTGGGGCTGATGGCGCTTTTATCGCGAAAATACAAAATCCTCTCCAACAGAGAAAGCGGTTACGGCAGGTTCGACGTAGCGATTTTTCCCGACGATAAGAACAAAAACGGCGTTATCATGGAATTTAAAGTCGCAAAAAACGAATCCGAACTTTCGCAAACCGCAAAAAATGCCCTCTCGCAAATCGACAACATGGAGTATGTATCAGAATTTAAGAGTAAAGGCATCGTTCATGTTTGGAAGTATGGTATCGCGTTTTGCGGGAAAAAATGCGAAATCGCGGTTCTTGTGTAAATTGCGTTAAAAGCTCGAAGGTTAGGCAATGCTATGCCTCCGAGCTTTTTTTGTGTCCAACATAAATATTTTAACATATGGTTTATCGATTCAAATACTCTTTTATCTGATTATCCATGCAAGAATAAGCCCTACCTTCCTGCCACATTTTAGCCCATTCCACTGTTTTTTTGACTGCATCTTTTATACTCATTCTCGGACGCCAACCAATCTTTTTTTTGATAAGCGACGTATCTAAATACAGAGTATCAGCCTCATGAGGCGCATTTTCCTCCTTGCAGACCTCATAACCAAACTCATTCCCCCACGCTTCCGCAAATATTTTTATCAATTCTTCAGTAGTTACTGTATCTTCGATGTTAGGTCCGATATTGTAAGCGCCGACAAGTTCCGGATTTTTGGCTTGCGATGCCGCTATCATTAGATATGCAAAAATCGGTTCCAACACATACTGATACGGTCTTATCGAACGAGGATTTCTAATAATTAGTTTTTGCCCCGAAATTGCTGCGCGAACAGCGTCCGGAACAATTCGATCCTTTGAAAAATCGCCCCCGCCTATAACATTTCCCGCTCTTGCCGTTGAAGCCGCAATTCCTTCTGCGCAAAAGAATGAATTCCTATATCCGTGAGTTACAAGTTCAGAACATGATTTACTGTTGCTATACGGATCAAATCCGTCAAGAGGTTCCGTTTCGCGATAACCCCAACACCATTCCTTGTTTTCATATACCTTATCCGTAGTTACATTGAGAAAACTTCCGACCGACTTACTAAGCCTTACGCACTCGCAAACATTTACCGTACCTATCACATTTGTTTCGTAAGTATAACGAGGAACACGGTAAGATTCGCGCACAATAGGTTGCGCAGCCAAATGAAACACGAATTCAGGCTGCGCTAAATCAAAAACTTTTTTCAACCTGTCAAAATCTCTGATATCTCCTATTTTAGATGCCATTTCATTTTTTATACCGCATAAATCAAACAAATTAGGCTCAAACTGTGGCTCTAAGGCGTACCCCGTTACATCAGCTCCTGCCATCAAGAGTAATTTTGCAAGCCATCCGCCCTTAAAACCGGTATGTCCGGTAATCAACACCTTTTTTCCGCGGTAAAAATTCATGACATCTTGAGTGTCCATATTTTAGACTCCTTTTTATTTTACATACTCTTTGCTATTTACCCTATTTAGTATCCATATAAAATTGTTTCTACAGTAGGAAACGAAGAGTAATGCCTTATATAAAACTTATAATCATCTCTAATCTTCATAATTGCTAGTGGTATTTCCATAATGTCTTCCGGTTTATGATATATGCTAATAGCAAGTTTAGGTTTATATGCTTTTATAGTTTTTTCTGCGCCTTCTATTGCTTTTACTTCAGCGCCTTCTATATCCATTTTTATAAAAGTTGCTTCATCGCCATTAAGAACATTATCGAGTGATTGTCCTATGACGCTTTCAGAGCCATCATCACCTATATGACTGCCAGCATCATGGACCGAAAAATTCAAAATTTCTTTTTTATTCCATGCAGCATAAGGGAATATTTCCACATTATTAAATTCCTTTAAGTTATTGTTGCATCTATTTATCGCAAATTTGTTTGCTTCAAAGCCAATAATTTTTTTATATTTGCAATTCTGTGCTATAAATTTACTTGTAAGACCGTCGTACATTCCCAT
>JAFXOC010000626.1 GCA_017529085.1 Selenomonadaceae bacterium
GGCGATGACTTGATGGAATGTGACCGCTTGATTGAAGAATACGAAGACGAAGTCCAGACGGACCCCGACAAATACTTTTTACTTAATGACGTAACAATTTATTCTTACAGAGACTACACCGAAAACAAACGCATGATAGTTAAGGCAATGTATTGAAAGGAGCAAATAAACATGAGAACAAAAGACGAAGTTTTAAAGAAGCTGCAAGAGGTTACAGAACTGTATCAAGAATTTGATTTTACTTGGATTGATTCGGAACTGCTCGAAGAAGATCCTTTGACAGTAATAAGTGGATTGTGTGACGTGCTTATCGAGGTGACCGTATGACAGAGGAACAAAAAGAGCTTATGGAAGACTTAAAACTTGAGATATTTTGTGTAGGATGAAAGGAGCGCACATGAAAATATTACTTGTTAACGAAAGCATATATGAATGTGAATCAGCAAGAATTGATTGGAGTGAAGATGGATACCTGATACTTGATGACGGAACAGAAATACCGATTGAAGAAGTAACCGGATTTGAATCTTAACCCATTATGATTTTCTCCTTATACGGAAAAGGGACAGCCGATTTGGTTGTCCCTTTTCTGCGTCATATTACTTTAGTCACGCAAGCTATTATTGCGATTATTATTACTATTGCTGTGCTTAATATCCTCGCTCTTTGGGTGTTTAATATCTTATCAGCAACCCCCAACGCTAAGGCTATGAGCGCAGCCAAACAGCTAAAACCAAACGTGCATAATATGGGAGATATTATTGCTTCTAAAATTGTTGTTTCTGCGTTGCAATAACCTATAAACTCATAATATCCAAATATTGCACCCGCCATAAGTATAAACGGGAAATACTTAATCACAAATTCAAAGCATAACATATCGTCTTTTTCCATATCTGGCGCCCCCGCAAAATGATTATTAATTATAACGCATAATCATTCGCGGTGTAAACCTTTTCTCCGATGTGTCCCAGGGGAATATAACTGTTTGCTTTCATGGTTAAGCCCAACTGCGACGCCCTGTAACAAAATGCCAAGTCTTCACCGAGTCCCATGTACGGCTCAAACGGGGCGTTGTGGCTTATTGAACATATCTCGTCTAATGCTTTGGTTTTGATTAAACACATTCCCATTCCGCAGCCTTTTACTTCGAAAGTTCCTTCGGGGATCTCGTCAAATGGTTTCGGTTCTGCGGGGATAAAGTCTTTTCCGTCTTGTGTCGGTCTTAACGGCGTTATCTCTTTGTAGATTATCGGATTGTGCTTTCCACGTCTGCCGTAGTAAATGCCCGTTGCAATGTCCGCATCTAAGGCTTTTAGTTTCTCGTAACAATCATCAGGGAATATTATATCCGAGTCAATAAACAGTAATTCATCATACCCGCCGTTGATTGCCTCAAGTGCAAAATCATTTCGTGCGTCATAAATTAAACTGCAATCCAGAAACGCGACCGATACCGCATTTATTCTTTTTGCTAACCGGAATAAACAGCTTGCAACTTTTGGTGGTATTCCACCTATATTTGGCATTGCTATTAATACTTTACTCATTCTTCCTCACTTTCCTTTTTTCATCGTCGGCTCAACAAACGCTTTCACTTCGTCAATTTTTAACAGCCCTCTTGAACACAAAAAGTTAATTACTTGAAGCGCATTGTCTTTTAGTTCATATTCGTCTCTGTGCGCTTCATTTGTTTCCATAAGCCATCTGTTATAAGCCATGCTCAACTCGTTGCGTTCGGAAAACGTCACGCACAAGTCATCAAAAATTAAATTGTTAGTCATGCTCTATACCATCCCTGATACTTCCAATGCTTGAAAACGTGTCTCTTGCCTTTCCACTCGAAATAAATTTCTAACTTTCCAAATCCGTCTCTTGCAAACTTAATCATTCTGTGTCCTTTCTGACTTTGATAGTCGGTAGATTTCGTGGGTGTTTTATCACCATTGATAATTTACACCCCTAATATGCTAAACGGGCAAATACGAACCCGTAGCGATTCATTTAACCCTTTCGGGCGGGAGTGAAGACCTCTGCTTTCTCCACTCCCTTTAGTCATGGCACGATTTTGTCTTGTTATCTTTGATATACCCTATGGGGTGCGCTTCCTTTCTTAAGATTTTCGTGATAAACAATTTCGGTAACAAGTCTTAATCGTTGCGCTCGGTTAATGGTTACTTAGATTTTGTTGTCATTCTTGCACCACAGCTTGAACAAAATCTATGGTTGTTACTTGTTGACGGGCATCGCTTCATCCGTAGTGGCATCGTCAACTAAAGGACAAGAATCATTTCTTTTATTTTTCAAATCTCCACACATTTCCATATTTCCATATTTACAAATGTAATGTATTGTTCCATTTGTATCGAGATAAAAATGGAATAAAGGACATTTTTCGCAATTCTTTGGCATTTCCATATCTTTAATTGCTACCATATCTATTCCTCGCTTTCTGTTTTATTTGCTTCTATGATTGTTGGTGCATTTGTGGTCATATAATTCAGATAGCCATTCCATTCACATGATGTGATTTCGCTTTCATCAATCAATCTTCCGTGTCCCTTTGGAAGTACCTTGCCGTTGCGGATTGCATCAAAAATCCTTGGTCTTATTGCGGTGGTAGCAAGTGCTTTATCCATCGACATGATAAGTTTATAAATTCCATCGTCTATCTTAATTACAATTTCTTTCATCGGTTACTCTCCTTCATCCCAATCTGCTTCTACCTCTATCATGTTTTTACCTCTGCGTTCTTCTCTGATTAC
>JAFXOC010000627.1 GCA_017529085.1 Selenomonadaceae bacterium
CGATTTTTGCGCCGCCCGCGCCTTTTCTGGGTTTCTCGTCGATAAGTCTAACGCCTTTTGCTTTGAGGTCGCTGAGAGCCTCTTCCAAGTTATCGACGCGAAGGGCGATGTGTTGGATGCCTTCGCCTTTTTTCTCTATATATTTAGCAATAGGGCTGTCGGGCGCGGTAGCAACCAAGAGTTCGATTTCACTGCCGTTGGGAGTGGGGTAAAAACCTGTGGTAACTTTCTGTTCTTCAACCGTTTCTTCACCTGTGGTAGCGAGTCCCAACGCATCAGACCAAAACGAACCGACTTCCTTTAAGTCTCCCGCCGCAATACCGATATGATCTACGCCTAAAACTTTAAACATAATTTCCCTCCTAGACCTTCAGACCTTCTACATTCAAAATGTCTATCCCTTCCATTTCTACACAAAAAAAATTTTTCCTGCTTTCTCCATAAAATTATTTGCGAAGCTTTGCATAGTGAACGACAAAAATATTTTTACTTGGTTTTGCTCCCCCGCCCTTCGGGGGAAGCAAAATACAAAATTTATTATCGTCCGCCGTACTGCTTCATTAAGAGATAATTTTAAAATATATCTTTGGCAGGATTTTTTAGGTTTATGTCGAATAGGATAAACCGTAACTTTTAAAACTATATTTGGCAACCTCTAAAAATTGTTTAATTTTTTTGATAGCTCCCCGCCACAATGGGCGGGGAGCTATCAAAAACAAGTTTTTAAAGATGCTCATTTCTCAAATCTGTTCAAATGCAACTGCAAAGCGCTGTTCTTACACAAACACAAAAATTTACACAATTAAAATGCCTTAATTCAGTATTTTTTCTTCGTTAGAAGAAAAAATTACGTTCGTCAGCATTTCAACAATGCGTGCGGCAGGCGGGAGATTTAAACTCCCGCCTGCCTCCGATATAGTCCCCACCTAAGAGACGGGGGGACATCTTAGCATTGTTATAAGCGAAAGTGTACCAAAATGCGCATATTGGTGCGCATTTTTTTTGGAGTGATGCAAATGCTTGTATTGATAAATTTACTTGGAGTTATTGTTTTTTTGGGCGTAGGCGCGCTATTTTCGAAAAATCGCAAAGAAATTCCCTGGCGCATTGTGGTTAAATTAGTAGTCGTAAATATTATTTTGGCGGCTTTTTTTAATGTTTCGCCTATCGGCAGAAACTTGGTGCGTATCGCGGCGGAGGGTTTCACCGCTTTTGTAAACGTAGCTTACGTCGGTATCGGCTACGCCCTTCCAAACTGGGTTTATGTGGAACAGATGAATTTTGTTACGGCGGCGCTTCTGCCTCTTTTAATGATTGTTCCGTTTTTTGATATTCTCACTTACTTTGGGATTTTTCCGTTTATTATTCGTAGTATCGGCAAGATCATAGCTGTTTTATGTCAAACTCCGAAATTTGAATCGTTTTATGTGATTGAGATGATGTTTCTCGGTCATACCGAGGCTTTAGCGGTATCAAAAATTCAGTTGCAAAAAATGGCGTTGGACAGGGTGCTCGCTATCGCGTTCATGAGCATGAGTTGCATTTCCGCTTCTTTAATAGGCGCATATTGTTCCATGATGCCGCCGGAATATATATTGACGGCAGTTCCGTTAAATGTCATAAACGCAATAATTGTGGTAAAAATAATCATGCCGATAAAAATTAACTCCGAAGATGATGTTATTTTCGGTTTAGACGAGAAAAAAGAGCGACCTCCTTTTTTTGCATATCTGACAGATTCGTTTTTAAGCGCCGGACGGCTTATCTTTATCATTACTTGCGCCTTTATCGCTTTCGTTTCGTTGGCGGCTCTGGTAAACGCCATTCTCGCTTTTTTCCACCCCGCCCTGTCGTTGGAAAACATTTTAGGCGTATTTATGTTCCCCCTCGCATTTCTCTTGGGGCTTCCCGCTGACGAAGCTTTTATTTTGGCGGAATATATGGGAAAAAAACTAATCACCAATGAATTTGTCGTGATGCTTGAGGCAAAAGATGTCATTCAAAATTACAGTCCTCATCTTAGGGCAACGCTTACCCTGTTTGCCACATCATTTGCCAACCTAAGCTCTGTGGGCATAATTATCGGAGCTTTAAAAGGCATTTTAACGGAAGACAAAATGGCTGTCGTCTCTAAACACGCAGGACGCATGATGCTCTCCGGGCTTTTGGTTTCCCTTTTAACTGCAGCCATAGGCGGAATTTTTATTTGGTGAAAAAATGCTATAAATAAATCAAATGGAGGTAAACATGATTATTGAAGGTACCGAATCATTTTTTAGACCGGGAAACGGGAAAAAAGAAGCCGTGCTTTTGCTGCAAGGCTTCGCCGGAAACACCGCCGAACTTATTCCTTTGGGCGATTTTTTGGCTAAGCAGGGATATACCGTGCTTGCGCCAAGGCTCCCGGGACACGGAACGAAGGTGGAGGATATGCTCCGCGCAAATGCGGAAGATTGGCTTGACGCTGTACGGGACGCTTACGCTGTTTTGCATGGTTTTGGCAGAGATATCGTAGTCGTAGGCGCCTCCATGGGAGGGAGCCTTGCCGTTTTGCTGGCGGCGGAGAAAAAGGTGAATGGGATAGTCACGTTGGCGGCGCCTGTTTTCATTGCGCCGGAACAAGGACTATCAGCTCTTCCTCCAAAGGAAATGCTATCGCCTGCGGATTTTACGCCCGAAATCAAGCGCAGTCTTGAAAATGTCCCACCTGCCGCCAATTTGGTTTATGATAAAATTCCCCTTCTTTCCGTTTATGACCTTCTTGAAGTGATAGACCGCGCTAAAAACTGCTTGCCGCAAGTTACGGCTCCGGCATTGGTCATACACGGGAAGGCCGATACTATGGTAGCGGTTGAAAGCGCCGAATATATTTATGCCAACATTGGCAGCGCTCGGAAGGAAATCGTTTTGCTGGATGGCGCAGGGTATCTGCTTCCCTTGATGGAAGGACGGGAGGCTGTTTTTGAGAGAATAGGAACTTTCTTATGTCAAAGATAGTGAGATAAAAGGAGGATACAATGAAAAATTTTTTGTCGAAAAAAAAGAAAAACGCCATAATTTTCGCGGTCGCTGCGGGAATGTGTTTCGGATTGCCGCAGGTAAACGCGGCTGATTCGCCCGCTTTTTTCGATTGGCGGCTGACAAATCCCACGGATTCTAATTCCGGCGAAGACGCGCTCTCCATCGTTAGCCCGGTTGAGTTGCAGGAACATGGCACTTGCTGGACGTTCGGCACATTCTCTTCTTATGAGTCAAGCTGGATGAAACAACTGAAAGCCGCGCAAGCGGCGGGTTACAATGTTACGCCCGCGAGAAATATATTCTCAAAATATTATCTCGCTTGGAATGCGTTTATGCCCAATGTGGATAATTCAAACGACACTGCAATAAGAAAACCCATTTCATATTCGGTTTCGTCTAAATTAACCGAGCATCCCGTTTACGACCGAGGCGGAATGCTCGAAATGTCGGTTTCGACTTTGGTAAATTACGGCGCGATTGACGCAAACGACGGAAAAAGGGCAAAGTCCGACGAAGAAATTGATTACGCAAAAAAGGCTATGGATACGGAGGCAAATTGGAACAGAATAAGGGAATATACAAAAAGTAAACTGACGATAGATTACATTGTAAAAAATTACGATTATAGAAATATGTCGCCGTCCGAATTGGAGAAAATAGCGAAAGAATACATAGCTTCTTTGCCGGAAGAAACTATTAACGAAGAAGCGCAAAATGATTTTAACAAAACGGCTAAAGAAGCCATTATGAATACCGTCGAACCTAAAGGCAATCTTCACGATGCGTACTCCATACATAATGGGGATTCCGTAAGCGATCTCGGACTTTCCGAAAGCGAATTAAACGATGTAAAAGAAGCCTTGCGCGAAGAAGGCGTTTTGTATGTGTCGCATAAAGCGGCGTTAAACGGCGACCAGCTGATTCCCGCTTATCGTGACAGCGGCGAGATTTATCCTTACGGCGATTCTCCTGACCATGCGGAAAGTTTAGTGGGATATGACGATAATTATGAATTTAAAAATTATACCGACTCTAACGGCAATCCCTTAAAAGGCGCATTTATTATAAGAAATAATTGGGGGACGGATATAGCCGAAAAAGGTTACGGTTATTTGTCGTATATAGATTCCACAATTGCCACCGTAGCATTTTTTAACGCCGAACTTGACGGCAAACGCTATACGATAAACCAAAACAACGCCCCTGCGATAGACACCGTGGATTATATCGGGCGTAATTTTAAACCCACTACCCAAGCGGTAGCAAATTCTTTCACCGCCGGAACGGACAGCGGGCAATTTTTGAAAGCCGTTACGTTTTACGCGTCCGAAAAAAATATGCCTTATGAAATAGTCGTAAGAGAGGCCGAAACACCCGGCGTTGGCGCGATTTTAACCAAGCAGAGCGGAACTTTCGGCGAGGACGGCTCGGCTAAATGGGCGGGTTATCGCACGGTTGATTTAAATAACTATGTGTTCCTCGCCAAAGATAAAAAATATACCGTGGAAGTCCGCACCACAAGTCCTACGGGAAGCACCGTCAGCGTTGCGTTTATGGCGGGGCAAGACGTAAAAATGGACGGCGAGAGTTATTTTTACTATGATGCGGAAAAAACATGGATCAAGACGGATAAGATGCGTCAATATAACGATGACGAAACCTCCGCAACAACGTCGACAAATGTAAAAGCCGACAACGAATATCCCACGGGGTACGACGATACAACCCTTGACCCAAGCCTATACAAGCAAATTTATATATATACGGTGGCGAGAAATAAAGAGAGCGCGGCGGCAAACGGCGGAGATTTTACCGTATCGTATCTTGACGACAGCGACACAAGCGGCGCGTCCGTCGTAAATTTAGGAAGCGCAACCGAACTTTACGGCTCGGATAACGCCAATCCCGACAGAAAAACTCTCTCAAATATGACGGTCGATTTGTCGGAGAACAGTTACAATGCGTTCGAAGGCTCTATAATAGGCGAAGGCAAAGTTACCAAGACCGGCAAGGGCTTTTTGGCGTTAAACGGCGCAAACACTTATACGGGCGGAACTTTTGTAAACAACGGCAGACTTGACATCAACGGCTCGGTAACGGGCGACGCGACTGCGACGGATAACGGCGTAATATCCGGAAGCGGCGAAATAGGCGGCACGCTAAAAAATAGCGCTACGGCTATGGCGGGCGATATTACGGGCGAAGGCGATTTGACCGTCAACAGTTTGGAGTCCGACGGAAAACTTGTAACCCAAGGCGAAAACAAATTTATCGTAAAAACAACCGCCAACGTCGAAGGCTCTACGATAACTACGACTTACGCAAAGCCCGACGAAGAAGTAACCGTGGTTGAGGCGGCATCCGTTACAGGAAATGTGAAGAACAATTCCGCCGAAAACGCCGAGGAACTTTCCGCTATGCTTAACTCTTACGCGGAAGTTACGGATAAAAAAGTTATTTTAAAAACCGATATAACAAACAATATGGGCGAGCTTTCGGACGATGAAAACACGGGATTTAACGCCGTCAAAAATATGTCCGTATCGTTAAAGGGCGATTCGAGGAAAGAAGAACTTACGCCGCTTTTGTATTCCGATACGGCAAGCGCAAAATCCGCTCTTTCGGCTATGGGAAAGAGTCCCGCTTCCGATATGTTCGCTGTGACGCAAAGAAGCGCGGTTGTAAACCGCGCGATAAGAGAAAGAGCCTTTAATGCGTTTAATGCGGACGATACGGAATTAAAACATAACGGTTGGGTAAAATATACGAAGAATTGGGGAGATTTAAAGAGCGGCGCGAATTATCACAGCCAAGGAATTATAGGCGGATACGACGAAAAAATGGGCAAAAACTGGCGCGGCGGCGTATTTGTGGGCTATAACGCCACGGGACTAGGCAAATCAAACGCAAGCGGGAATATTTACGACACCCGCGTCGGAGTATATGCGCTCTATCATAGGGGCGTAAACGACGCTTATATTTACGCAGACTACGGCGAAGCGAAGAACAGACTGAATAGAGGGATTCCCGCCATCGGCGTATCTACGGAAGCGAAATACGATTCATCGCTCGTTGAAATTGGCGGCGAGTTTAAGCGCAATTTACAGCCGAATAAAATCTGGAAGGTATCGCCTTTTGTGAACCTCCAATATACCTATCTAAAGCAAGACTCGTACAAGGAAAACGGCGGCGGGATTTTCAACCATCATGTTAAAATGAAGAAGAACAATTATCTTGCGGGACTCGTGGGCGTTGAGTTCAAGCGTAATTTTAAACTTGGAAGTTATGCGGCGAGGGTAGGCGTAAAGCACGCTTTCACAAAACTTGACGGCGCGCTTGAATATAGCTATGAAGGCGATTCAAACAACGTATATACTATGAAAAACAATCAGAGCAGAACGCATTTTGTATTATCCCTCGCCGGCGAAAACGAATTTGCGAAAGGCTGGATATTGGGCGGCGATTTGGGGTTTCAAAAAGGCGGCGGAGATAAAGACATATCTGCGTCTCTTACGCTGAAAAAAGTTTGGTAAAGGTGATATATTCGAGTATTATTGGTCTAAAGGGTACCTCTAAAAACTTATTTTTGATAGCTCCCCGCCCCGAAGTGGCGGGGAGCTATCAGATAAATCAAATTGTTTTTAGTGTTTGCCTAAAGTATGAGTGAAGATTATATTATGGCAATCATCAAGGTGAGATAATGACGTACAAAAATAAAGACTGTAGTGGCATATTGTTGGTGTTTCTCGCAGCAGCAATCCTAATATTTTCTTACTGTTCTAAGGTTGCGGCGGCTGCAACCATCGTCCTTGGTGATGAGCGGACGGATGAATACTTGCCTTTGCTGGATGGCAAGCGCATTGCTCTCTTTACCAACCATTCTGCCATAGTGAAAGGCGAACACCTCCTGGAATTGCTTCTAAGGAACGGGCAACGTGTGACGGTTCTCTACACTCCCGAGCATGGCATTCGCGGCGACAAGGCAGCGGGCGAAACAATTGAAAACGGTACTGATTCCGTGACCGGCATTCCAATTGTGTCGCTTTATAACGGAGCGTCGGGTACCGTCAAACCGTCCATTGAAACTATGGATAAATTTGATACGTTGGTAATTGATATTCAAGATGTGGGGCTGAGATATTACACCTATTACATTACTGTTTGTGATTTATTGGAGGTATGCTCTGTTCACGGCAAAGAAGTTATATTGTTGGACAGACCGAACCCGAACGGTCATTATGTGGATGGACCTATACTCGACATGAAGTTCAAGTGCCATATTGGACGTCTTCCAATCCCCGTGGTGCACGGTCTGACTTTAGGCGAATTGATGAATATGGCAATAGGGGAAGGGTGGCTGAACCTGCCGCAAGGGCTTGATTTTACCGTTATCCCATGCCTAAACTATACGCACCGGACTCCATATACATTACCTGTGCCACCGTCACCAAATCTGCCCAATATGAAAGCCGTCTATCTGTATCCTTCCTTGTGCCCGTTTGAGGCTACTGTTGTTAGCGTTGGTCGCGGTACGGACCTTCCTTTTCAATGCTTTGGACATCCCAATCTAAAAAAGAAGTATCGCTATAGATTTTGCCCGCAGAGCGTCAAAGCCGCCCCTAATCCTCCGCTCCTAGGGCAGATATGCTATGGCGTGAATCTAAGTCGGAAAAAAGAGTCAGATTTAAGGAAGAAACACATGGATCTGTCACATATAGTGGAAGCTTATAAAGTCTTTCATCGTCAGGGGTTGGGGGATTCTTTCTTCCTCAAAGGGCGTATCGGCAACTTGGGAGAGGTTGAATATTTTGACCTTTTTATGGGTAAATCCTATGTCCGCGAGGCAATTCTTGCCGGTAAAAGCGCCCGAGAGATACGTTCCATGTGGCGCCACGATGTAGAAACATTTATCGAAAAAAGCAAACCGTATCTTCTGTATGAGCGAAAGGACGAATAATATTCGCAGCGATTATAATTATGTTGCGTATGACAACAAAAAAGGGTGAAAATTCGCTGCCGCCTTTGTTCACTATTGCAAATGTAAGTCAAATATGTTACGATTTAAAAAAATGCAAAGGAAAATTTTTATGGATAGAACGGAAGAAAATTTAAAATCACTAGGCAAAAAAAGCGAATACAATTACGGATATAATCCCGACTTGCTTGAGTGTTTCTCTAATAAACATCCCGAAAGAGATTATTGGGTTAAATTTAATATCCCCGAATTTACCTCTTTATGCCCCATAACAGGGCAGCCGGATTTTGCCACTATTTATATTTCGTATGTCCCGGATAAAAAATTGGTGGAAAGCAAATCTTTGAAACTCTACATTGTAAGTTTCAGAAATCACGGGGATTTTCATGAAGATATTGTGAACATTATCTTGAACGATTTAAAAAATTTAATGGAACCAAAATATATAGAAGTGTTGGGAAAGTTTTTGCCAAGGGGAGGAATTTCCATCGACCCCTATGTAAACTACGGCAAAGAGGGCACAAAATATGAAGCGCTCGCGTGGGAGAGGTTTAAGATGCGCGATTTAATATTTATTGAGAGGGTTGACAATAGGTGAGACAAAAAAGAGTTGCTCTTATAAACGATATTACGGGTTTCGGGCGTTGCTCCGTCACAGTCGAACTTCCCATACTCTCAGCCCTAAAAATCCAAGCCTCCCCTCTTCCCACCGCAATTCTTTCGGTACATACGGGATTTCCTCATTATTTTATGGATGATTACACCGACCGCATGAAGGAGTACATTAAAAGCTGGAGAGCCAACCATATTGAATTTGACGGCATAACCACAGGATTTTTCGGGTCAAAGGAACAAATCGACATAGCCATAGATTTTATCCGCGAATTCAGAAAAAAAGACACCCTCGTAGTCGTAGACCCAGTTATGGGCGACAACGGCAGACGTTACGCTTCTTACACCGAAGAGATGTGCAAGGAAATGCAAAAACTTCTGGCGCACGCAGACGTTATACTTCCTAACCTTACCGAAGCGGCGGAACTTTTAGGCGAAGCCTACCCCAAAGGCGGCGAAGTTTCCAAAGACAAACTCTTAGACATGGCTGAAAAGTTATCTCTAAAAGGACCGCAAAAAATTGTCATAACGGGACTACGCGACAACGATACCATCAACAACTTTGTCTACGAAAACGGAGAGGGCGCGTTTATTTCCACCAAAGCCGTCGGAGGCGACCGCTCCGGCGCAGGAGACGCCTTCTCTGCCATAGTAACGGGTAGTCTGATAAACGGCGAAAACTTCAAATCCTCGGTAAAAAAAGCCGCCGATTTTATAAACAAAGCAGTAGTCCTAGCCGAAAACCTAAACCTACCTTGGAATTACGGTCTTCCCTTCGAAGAATATCTGACGGAGCTTCGTTAGTTGGGGCTTCGCCCCAGCGGTCAGCGTCAGCCAATCGC
>JAFXOC010000628.1 GCA_017529085.1 Selenomonadaceae bacterium
CCTAAATGAGAGTTTATATATCTTTTAATATACCCAAAGAAATATAAAACGCCCTCTAAAACAACATTTTTCACTATTGTTTAAAGGGCGTTTTATACCTTGTTTTAACTTTTTGAGAAAAGAAACGGACATTTTGGCACAAAAAAATCCGTCCAATTTGGACGGAAAATTTTAGTCTTTATGTTACAGAATAAGCATATATATCGTACGACACATACTCTTGCTCATCTACAATTCAACGAGGTGTTATTTATCCCCTTCTTCCAACAACTTTTTAAGTTCTTCCTTACTTGGAAGCACGGTTTCGTATTTACTGGCGAAAATTTGACGATTGTCTTTCGGTAATGTCATCTCAACTACGGATTCTTTTTTATCCTTACAAAGAATAATTCCTATGGTTGGATTTTCATCCTCAAGTTTAACATTACGATCATAATAATTGACATACATCTGCATTTGTCCTATATCTTGATGTTTGAGGTTGCCTATTTTTAAATCGAACAGAACAAAACAACGCAAGAGCCGATTATAAAAAACAAGATCGACAAAGAAATGTTCTTCCTCAAACGTAAACCTTTGTTGACGACCAATAAACGCAAATCCTTTGCCTAATTCCAATAAAAACGCTTGCAAATTGTCAATAATGCGATTTTTCAATTCGGATTCACTATAAGTGGGCAATTCGGGCAAGCCTAGAAATTCAAGTACATATGGATCTTTAACAACATCGGTGGGAGTTTCTACAATATGCCCACGCTTGGCAAGCGCAGCCACTTTTGCTTTATCGGAGGACAACGCCATTCGTTCGTAAAGCGCGCTGTCAAACTGCCTTTTTAACTCAGATAAACTCCAATCGTTTTGGACAGATTCAATTTCATAAAAATGCCGTTCATCGGGGTTCGTTATACGCATAAGTTTCAAATAATGTGACCAACTGAGAAAAAATCGCCGTCCAGTCTCGGTTGTCGGAAGATTTTTGAATTGGGGAAACACTGTTTCCCCAATTGAGTCTACCGAATAAAAGTCTACACCTTCTTTGTAAGTTCTTGATACATTTTCATAAGCTCTGCCACGCAAGCCGCTTCTGTCATATCCTTTACGGAAAACCCGTAAGCCTCCATAACCGCTCTGTCGTTGGCTTGATGAGCCTTGCGGAGTTCCGGCGGCATTAACGCTTCGTTGTAAAGATCTGCAAGAGAACTGTCAGGGTAAAGATTTCTTGCGTTGAGTATTTCTTGCGCCGTCTTTTCAATGGCGGCTTTTTGTTTTTCATCGGGATTCGGCCATGGGAAGTTGTTATAGACTATATTTTTTGAATAACGATAATCGCTTTTCAAGCGTCCCGCCACCGCTCGCATCCAACTCATATGAACATTGCTTTCAAGCACTCCAAAATGATAAAGCGTACCTTCTGGGATTATAAAAAGTAAATCGCTTGCAATAACATTACTTGTTTGAAATCCCATAGGAACGTAACGCCTTCGCTCCGATGATACTTTCGGCACAATTATAAAGTGATTCGGATTTTTTGTTTCCCTAAATAATGTTGGAATATCGGCGAGTTTTTGCCTATCCGGCGCGCCTTTAAGTCTTGCTTCGCGACAAGCCTCAACCCGTTTCATCACAAGAGGCATAGATTTTAATACGCTAGGAGATACGCCTACTAACCACAAGCAATAACGAGGTTTACGATTTATAAATTCCTCGGAACCCATAAATTCTTTGATATATTCCTTGGCTTTCGGCTCTTTCTTAATGAAATCCGCATAATCGCTTGATTCAATAATGAGGTGTCCGCCATCTGCCGGACGATTTCCGGTTGTCATATCCGGCACACTGCAAAGAGGTTTATTGCGATTTTCTATAAATACTGTAGGCGAATCCAAAAGATAAGGGCTGATATTTGCCGCTTCTTTACGATGTCCTTCGCTATATAAATATTTTGCGCCTTCGCCCATTACGCTAAAACCAATAATCACGCAATGCACGTGAGCTTCTTTCGTTGATTCGCTCCCCCAACGAAAAGTCCGCCATGCAAAGTCAATATGTACGCTGAAACGCTCCATTAACGGCTTCCAAATAGAAACCACTTGCTCGCCTTGCGTTATGGAGTTTGTAGAAACAAATGCGGCGCGAATATTCGTATCTTGCATAAACTGCGCTGCCTTGAAGTGCCAACAAGACACATAGTCAATTTTTCCAATAGCTTTATATATTTTGCCATTCTCATCACGCCATATATTTTCCGTATCCTCTTTTTGAGCATCGTTGCGATAAGTATATCCCACAAACGGCGGATTTCCGATAATGTACGCGCACTTTTCTTTTGGTATAACCTCGCCCCAATCAATACGGAGCGCATTTCCTTCCACAATATTCGCGTAACTCTTTAACGGCAAAAACTCAATTCGCGTATGCACGATGTTTTCCGTTTCTTGCAAGGCTTGACTTTCGGCAATCCACAGAGCCGCCTTTGATACGGCGACCGCAAAATCGTTAATTTCAATACCGTAAAATTGATGTATGCTGACTTTTATTGGGTCAAGTTCGCCGCCAAATCCAAAAGTCATTTCTCCGTTTTGTAATTCGCCGATAACTTCGTTTTCCAAACGACGAAGGGAAAGGTATGATTCCGTTAAAAAATTTCCCGAACCGACCGCAGAGTTTGTTGAGACTTTTTAAGGATTCGGGATTGGTAGGATCTTTATACTCTTTTAAAAGAGCGTCGTATAGTCGCCCCACAATTTCTCCCGCTTCTTTTGAAACCTCGGTTTCTCGCACAATATCGCGACTTTTCACATTCACGAGAAACTGAAGTCGATACGCCTCTTGCGGTAAATTTTCCAGTTTTATAATTTCCGGATCTGCGCCGGGATGCTCCATATCGTAAACGCGAAACTCTGCGAAATTACACGCCACAATAAAGCGCGGACGTTTGGAATACGGCTGTTCATCTGCGTATCGTTTAGCTTGCTGATATGGCGTTAAAAAAGTTCCGTCCGACTGTTTAACGGGTTTAGAAAGATCTTTGCCTAAACTCTTTTGTTCAATGATAATGTGAGTTTCGGGGATTCTCGCGTCTATAAAAGAAGCGTGTCCGAGCTTAACTTTCTCCTCAAAGAAGATGAAATTTTCCGGCTTCTCTATACCGTAAACATCGCGAAGAAGCGCTAGCCAAAAGGGTTGCGTTTCGCCTTTTTCATAGCCTTTACCCTGCCAATTTTGAACAAATGCTTTTGCCGCGTTTTTTTGCTCTGCTTCTGTCAATTTTTCACGCTCCTATCCGTGCAATATGTTATTTTATTTAATTCGACAAGATTGGTTGTAATTCCTTTATGGCAGGAAAAATAGAGCGTTTGTCGAATATAATTAAACGCTTGATAAAATAGAAATCTTGACATATCCAGATAGCCTCGTATAATTTAATTCACTAGCGATTTTAAAATCGAAA
>JAFXOC010000629.1 GCA_017529085.1 Selenomonadaceae bacterium
ACTTAGGGTTAGCCTCCGTAAGTTTGGTAAGCCGCTTTACCCGTCTTTGAAGCTCATCAATGCTTATATTATGCTTCCTGGACGGGATAAGACCGCCGTATAACAACGCGTCTGTGGCGATAACCGCCGCATCTGCATTTTTTGCCTCTTTTTCCACAAACGCCCACAGAGCGTCGGTATCTCCCGGAGTATCGGGACCCCTGGACAGAATATTTTCCCCCGGAACAATCAAATCATACCCCGCGCTTCGCACCACTTCAATCGTTTGTTCATAAGACACGGGACGATTATCCTGCGGCAAAAACAAAATTTTTCCCGCCGCATCTGCGGTTGACGCGACAAAAAAAATAGATGCCACCGCCAATAACAATTTTTTCAGCATATTTATCTCCTATGTTACAAATTTTTACTTTTCTTTTTCTCTTTTTCTAACTTTCCCACACAGCCCGGCTTCCGGAGGAAGTTTTGGACACGAGAAGTTTTGTTTCCATTTCCCGACGAAGTTCCGCGACGTGAGAGATGATGGCTATAAGCCGATTATTGCCTGCGACTTTTTTCAGCGTGCGAACGGCTTCATGTCGAGCGTTGTCGTCTAATGAGCCGAAGCCTTCGTCGATAAAGAGAATATCGGGCGATACGGCTGTGGCGCGGGCTTCAATGCGGTCTGCCATGCCCAAGGCGAGGGAGAGAGCGGCCAAGAACGATTCGCCGCCCGAGAGCGTGCGCATTTCGCGGATTTTCCCCGTGACGAAAGAATAAACCATAAGGTCAAGTCCTCGGTTGCGTTTTTCCTCCGCGCCGGAAGCGTCAAGGAGTCGAAGTTCGTATTCGTCGGCGGTCATTGAAAGAAGCCGCTCGTTGGCAAGTTGGAGGATTTCTTCCAAATAGTAGCGTTGGACAAAAGTTTCAATGTCCAGATAATTGCCGGAAAGTTTGCCTGAAAGCTTTTTATAAAGATTTTCGTGGATTTCGTAGTCGGTGAGGATTTTTTTGCGGGAATCCATTTCGGTTTTCAGGGATAAGAAAGCGTCGCGGTTCGCCGAGAGATTTTCGCGGATAACGGAAAGTTTTTCCTCGCTCGCCGTCAATTCGCTTTCGGCGTTTGAAAGGTTGTTCCTTATATCGTCAATATCGGGCAAAACCTTGTCAGCAACCCGCTCCTTTAAGCTTGTAATTCTGCCTGTCATTGTCGCCTTGTCCCGCTCAAACTTATCCGCTCTTGCCTTTAAGAGTTTGCTCTCATCTTTTTCATGAAAATCGGTTAATCGCCGCCATTCCTCTTCGGACAAATCATATCTATCTTTTAAAACAGAGTAAGCGTCAAACAACGTCTTTTCTTCTTTTTCCTCACGGGGAATATCCGCTTTATATCGGCTAATCAGGGTTTCAACCCGTTCCAACTTGCTCTTTGCCGTATCTTTTTCGAGTCGCGCCTTCTTTAAACAGTCGTCAAGCAAATTTTTCGCGTCCGTAGCCGATTTCAACGCCGATTGCGCTTCTTTTTCGCCTTGGAATTTCCTTGCTTGAATAAGCGCGTTATACTCGCCTTCAAGCGCAGACACTTGATTGCTAAGCTCCCTGTGTCGCTTTTCCCCACTCTCTCGCCTTTGCTCCAAATCTTTTTGCTTTTCCTCGCTTATCCTTACAAACTCGCTTAAACTTTTATACCGCTCCTCTTCCTCCCTTAACTTTCCATCCTTCTTAGCCAATTCAAGCTTTACCGCTTTATATATGGTTCTTAAATAGTCAACTGTTAATTCTTGGGCTCCGCCCAAACCCGGCAGGGCGCTGCCCTGCACCCGCCAAAGGGCATTGCCCTCTGGACTCCCGGTTGCGTTTTGTTGTAAGTTTATTGTTAAAAGGTCTTTTTCGAGGCTTTCTTGTTTGGCTTTGTATATTTTTTCTTTTTCCTCTAAAACGGATTTTATTGCGTTGGCTGTATTTGCCGCCTTTTCCCTTGCTTCGCCCGCTTTTTTCAATTTTTTCTTTAACTCTTCAAGCTCGTCTTTTTTTATAGA
>JAFXOC010000630.1 GCA_017529085.1 Selenomonadaceae bacterium
AAATCCGCATGGACGCGACCACGGTTGGTTCGTAGCCTACGGTCCATTTGAAAATCCAAACGTAGTGGTAGCCGTGGTAGTGGAACAAGGCGGCTTCGGCGCAGCTTCCGCCGTCCCCATCGGTAGGCGCATCCTAGAAGCTGCTTTTCATGTGAAGTGAAAGTATTTGTTTCTTTATTTTTTTCTCTTTTTTATAAAAAAGAGAAAAAAGTAAAGAAAGAATTTTAAAGTTTCCTCCTGAGGAAGAAAATGCAAGATGAATTGGTGAAGATTAAGGGCGTGAAGCAGGGATTGCTTCTTATCTTTAACGATATAACGGATTTTAATAAGGTTGAAGAAGAACTAAATAGGAAGTTGACGTCCGGTTTTTTTATGAGAGGCACTCATATTTTTGTTAAACCCGGAGACTTGTCTCATGCGAACGAGGAACTTTTAAGAAAAATTTTCGCAAGGTACGGTCTCATAGTTAAAATTATGCCGGAGGTTATCGAAAAGACTGGGTCGGAAATAAAAGCTGACAATATTGCTCCAACCGAGTACGAGGATAATACAGAACAACAAGAAATATCAGCACAAGAAGAAACTATTAAAGAGAGCGACGATATTAGCCAAATGCTGGTGGTAAATCGTACGCTCAGGGGCGGTCAGGAAATAAAGACAAAATCATCGGTGCTGGTCTGTGGCAACGTAAATCCCGGGGCGCAGATTATAGCTGGAGGCAGTATAGATATAAGAGGCAAATGCTCGGGCATGGTGCACGCCGGCGCTTATGGTAACACGGAGGCGTGTATCATTGCGGATAGGCTTCATCCCACTCAAATACGCATAGCAAATTTAGTGGCAAGACCTCCTGATGACGGGGAGGAAACCGAAAGAGCCGAACGCGCATCCATAAAGGACGGGCAAATTGTTATAGAACCCATTGAAAGATAAGCGAGGTAAAAATATGTCAGAAAATAAAAAACACGCCGAAATCGTAGTTATCACCAGCGGCAAAGGAGGCGTGGGAAAGACGACAACAACCGCCAATATAGGCGTGGGGCTTGCTATGAGGGATATGAAAGTAGCTCTTATCGATACCGATACGGGGCTCCGCAATCTTGACCTCTTACTTGGTCTTGAAAATCGTATTATGTATGATTTAGTGGATGTTACAGAAGGCAGAGTGCCGTATAAAAAGGCGCTGGTGCCGCATAAGAAATTTAGAAATCTGTTTTTGCTTCCAACTTCTCAAGTGAAGGATAAATCCTCCGTAAATCCCGACGCTCTTATGAAGCTTTGCGATGAAATGAGAAGCGAATTTGATTATATTTTAATCGACTGCCCCGCAGGTATAGAGCAGGGTTTTCAGACTGCGATAGCGGGAGCTGATTGCGCCATTGTGGTGACAATGCCTGAAATCAGCGCGGTAAGAGATGCGGATAAAATAATCGGCGAACTTGGTCGGGCTGATAAAGATAATATAAAACTAATAGTCAATCGCATTAGACCTCAAATGGTTGAACAGGGCGATATGCTTGACATGAAGGATATTAATGACATACTTTCCATAACTTGCATAGGTCAAGTGCCGGACGACGAAAAAGTGGTGACGTCAACGAATAGGGGAGAACCGGTTATTATGACGGAAGATTCGCTGGCAGGACGCGCTTATAAAAACATTGTGCGTCGCATTTTAGGCGAGGACGTGGAATTTATGGACCTTCATAAAGATACCTTCTTAAGACGTATCAAACGGGCATTCGGGATGAATTGATTAAGGGGGTAGGCTTATGTTTGACGCACTCAGAAAACTTTTCGGCAGCGAAAAAGAGTCTTCTAAGCAAATAGCGGCGCGCAGGTTACAACTTGTGCTCGTTCACGACAGAGCCAGCGTGTCGCCTGAGATTATGGATAAGCTAAGGGAAGAGATTATAGGAGTTATCTCAAAATATATGGATATAAACAGGGAGAACATGGATATATCTCTGGCAAACGGCGACAATGATAATTCCGTGGCGCTTGTCGCAAATATCCCTGTCAGCAGAATGAAGCATGGAAAATAATGAATAAACGTATTTTAAAACGGATAGATTTTCCATTAGTGTTCGCTACGTTGGGAATACTTGCAATGAGCCTCGTGGTAATCGGTAGCGCCACGCATATAAACACCGAAAACGCAGGACGGTACCTCTTTGTGGAGCGTCAGGGAGTATTTGTCATATTAGACATCATGCTTGTGATTTTCTTCCTGAATTTTGATTATAAATCCCTTTCGGCTTACGGCAAGAAATTATATATATTCAATTTAGTAATGCTGCTCGCGGTTATGTTCTTCGGTCATTCAGCCTTAGGGGCGCAACGTTGGATATCTATAGGGCCCGTAAATCTTCAGCCTTCGGAG
The DNA here is from genome assembly GCA_017529085.1 of Selenomonadaceae bacterium. Taxonomy (GTDB): domain Bacteria; phylum Bacillota; class Negativicutes; order Selenomonadales; family Selenomonadaceae; genus RGIG9201. The sequence continues at coordinate 2,384 of JAFXOC010000630.1, forward strand.
TTTTCCAAACTAATAATGATAATATCCTTAGCTTCCATGTTAGAAGAAAGAGTTGGAGAATTAAACACCCTTTCGGAATTGTTGCCCGTAGCGTTATATATCGGCGTTCCTTTTATCTTAGTCTTAAAACAGCCGGATCTTGGCACATCTCTTGTATTCATAGCAATATTTTTCGGTATGGTTTTTGTGTCCGGAATAAGACTTAGAATACTGTTTGGCATATTTGCCGCAGGACTTTTGATGATGCCGGTGATGTGGCATTTTTTAAAAGATTATCAGAAACTTAGGCTGATGGTTTTTTTAGACCCAAATGTTGATCCTTTAGGTTCGGGGTATCATATTATTCAATCCAAAATCGCCATAGGTTCTGGGATGCTCATGGGCAAAGGACTTTTTGAGGGAACTCAGAGTCAGCTTAATTTTTTGCCTGAAAACCATACCGATTTCATATTTGCCGTTGTGGGCGAAGAACTTGGATTTATAGGCGCGGCTGTGCTTTTGACGCTATATTTGATAGTGCTGTGGCGAGGTATCGTTATAGCAAGAGACGCGAGCGATATTTTCGGCAGGCTCCTAGCTATCGGCGTAACTTCGATGTTTGCCTTTCACATATTGGTGAATGTAGGAATGACCACGGGAATTATGCCGGTGACGGGTATTCCTCTTCCTTTTATGTCTTACGGCGTTAGCTCTCTTACCACAAACCTATTGGCAATAGCTTTACTTTTAAACATTCGATTACGAGAACAAAAATTATCATTTTAACCTCATCCCTGCGTTTTGCGCGGGGATTATTATTTTACTTTCTTGTTTCATTTTATTATTTGAAAAAAAGAGAAAAATTTAGTATTTTTTATAAGGAGCAATATATGATACAACTTTCCCCAAAATTATTAAATTCTGTGACAAAACCCCCTCGTTATACAGGCGGCGAGTGGAATTCCATAAAAAAAGATTTAACAAAAATTTCCTGCAAGTTTGCCCTAACTCTTCCTGATGTTTACGAAATAGGTATGAGCAATTTGGGACTACAGATTTTATATGGTGTGTTGAATAAAAGAGAAGATACTGCGGCTGAACGCGTATATGCGCCTTGGGACGATATGGAGGCGAAAATGCGGGAGGAAAACATTCCTCTTTTTACCCTTGAATCGAAAACTCCGGTGAAAAATTTTGATTTTTGGGGATTTTCTCTGCAATACGAAATGATTTTTACGAATGTGTTAAATATGTTGGATTTGGCAGGTGTACCCCTACAAGCAGCGGATAGAAAAGAAGATGATCCGTTCATAGTGGGAGGCGGTCCTGCGGTTTATAATGTTGAGCCCATGTGGGAATTCTTCGATTTCTTCGTTATAGGCGAAGGCGAGGATGTTTTGGAAGAAGTCGTCGATGTTTTCACAGCTTGGAAAAATGAAGGTAAACCTAATGGAAGGCGCGAATTTTTAAAACGATTGCTTTCAATCGAGGGTATATACGTTCCTTCGTTTTACGAAGCTGAAACTGATGAAAATGGAAATTTTACGGGATTTAAGATTCTGGAAGAAAATGCGCCGAAAATTGTATATAAGAGGGTTGCGAGAAATTTTGACATTGCGCTTACTCCAATTCGCCCTATAGTTCCATATATGAATATAGTGCATAATCGCATAATGTTGGAACTTTTCAGAGGGTGTACCAGGGGTTGCCGCTTTTGTCAGGCGGGAATGTGTTATAGACCCGTTCGGGAAAGAAGCCGTGAAAACCTTTTAAAGCTTGCCCGAGATTTGGTAGACGCGACGGGTTACGATGAAATTTCCCTTACCTCTCTTTCATCAGCCGATTATACAGAGCTTTCAAAGTTGGTTGACGATTTGAGCGAAGTTTTTTGCAACGAAACGGTGAGTTTATCACTGCCCTCCCTTCGCATCGACAGTTTTTCCATTGACCTTGCCGCAAAAATACAAGCGGTGCGAAAAAGTTCTTTAACTTTTGCCCCGGAAGCGGGTACTCAAAGACTTAGGGACGTGATAAACAAAGGCGTAACGGAAGAAAATTTGATAAGCGCTTGTTCTGCGGCTTTTAAAAAGGGTTGGCGGCAGGTTAAACTCTATTTTATGATGGGGCTTCCTACGGAGACGGACGAGGATATATTGGGGATTGCTATATTGGCAAAAAAAGTGGTGGACTTATATGAGGAGATAAAGGGCAAGCGCGGCGTTAAAGTGACAATAAGCGTCGCTTGCTTTGTACCTAAACCCCATACGCCTTTTGAGTGGTTTCCGCAAATTTCCATGGAAGAATTCATTCGCCGTCAGCAACTTTTGAAAGAAAATATTCGCGATAAATCCATAACATTCAACTATCACGACGCAAAGGTGTCTGTATTGGAAGCGGCTTTGGCTAGGGGCGACAGGCGGCTTTCAAAGGTTGTAGAACGGGCGTGGAGATTGGGAGCAAAATTTGACGGCTGGACGGATCATTTTAAATTTGATATATGGCAGACGGCTTTTGAAGAAAACGATTTAAATATGGAAACTTTCGCTAAAGGTTTGCCTATAAATGCGCCAAGACCATTTAAAATTACCAATCCCGGAGTGACAAAGGAATTTTTGGTCAGAGAGTGGGAGAAAGCTTACAATGGCGAACTCACAGCTGATTGCAGACATGGAGGGTGCGCGGGCTGCGGCGTGTGCAATCAGTTAAAGACAAACGTTTCTCTCGATAAATCCGCTAATACTGACAAGAACGCCGAAAATAAGGTTAAGAACGTAAATAATGAGGAAGAAAATTATTACTATAGGGCAAAAATAAGAAAGGGAAAGACGCTGGCGTTTTTGTCCCATCTTGATTATATTGCAGTTTATGAACGGGCTGTTATACGCAGTAAATTACCGGTAGCCTACTCAAAAGGTTTTCATCCGCACATGAAAATCGCTTTTTCTCATCCACTACCCGTTGGGGTAACAA
>JAFXOC010000631.1 GCA_017529085.1 Selenomonadaceae bacterium
GAGCAAGGTCTATAAATCTGCCTAATTTTTTGTTTGGAGTCGCCGAAATTTCGCCCTGTCCCGCTTCTATACCCAATTGACGCGATACCGGACCATTTAGCCACATATATGGCGTCCAAGCGTGCGTGCTGGAAAGGGTGCGTCTGAAATTACCGTCCTGCATTGCTTTTGTAAATGCTATCAAGATAGGCATATACTCGGGCGGACAACCCGCCATAGCGCCGACTACAGCAACGTTTTGCGCTGTCACCAAACGATAGGACGGTGGAATTTTGCCGATAACATCGTCTTTAGAGTAAGTCGTGTATTTAAAGAATTTATCCACCACTTCTTGAGTAGGCGGTGTTATGGGAAGCCCATCCGTCCAACCTTGTTGTTCAAAAAAAGCTTGCGTTTCCTCCAAAGTTCCCGAAAATACAACGCCGTTTGCCGAAGTTTGCAAACTTTTTTCCGCTGCCGCAACTTCATCCGCTCCGATTGGTTTGGTAAGCCCTTCAACGATTTGAGGCCACAGTATTTCGCGGGTATTTTTTATAAGTTCCTCTTGAGTATGCGAAGCAAACGCTCCGGGATATACCGCAACTCTTTGAACGGGAACTCCCGCCGATACGGATACGTATTTTGCTTGGTCGATAAATCCCGGCGCGGCAATCATGACGGAAGGTATGCCCAAATATTCCGCGGTAATGCAGGAGCCTTCCTCTTTGGGAGTGCAAAGCCCGCATCCGCCGTTGCCGGAAATAACCGCGTCAACTTTCAGTTCCTTTAACTTACGTTCAAACTCATCCTTTTGAGGTCTCTTTATTCCCGGCGCGGGATAAGGCCCCGCAGAACCTATCTCGTTTAACAGCAAAACCTTAGCTGTGGGATAGTGCTCCAAAATAAGTCGCTTAATCTCTGCGTGAGTCACGCTCGCCATAAAACTGCCGCCTACAACCGCTATGGTTTTTCCATCTAACGTATCTAGTCTAGGCGCTTCTTTTATAAACTGCACGGTGGATTTTCCTATGGGGGAGAGTACCGAATAAGGCGCTATTTGACTGTATTCCATCACCACAGGCAATGGGCAAGCGTCTCCTGTCTGAGCCGCCGCGTATGACGTTGGTATAGGAGATACAAAAAACGAAGTCGCCAAGAGACCGATTAAAAATTTTTTCTTAAACATAAGCGTCACCCATTTCTACATCGCCACTGTCAGCGACATTGATTTTTTGTTGTAATCATTATTGCGTAGAAATGTGGCAAAAGTTTGTCGATATGAAATTTTTTGTACCTTTCTACTGAGGCAATGAAAGAATATCGTGAAAAAAGGCTATGAAAAACTAACTTCTAGTTTTTCATAGCCCTTTTTTTATACTGATTTTCGTGAAGTATTATATTCACGAAAACGATTTTAAAACGTCCCTAAAATCTAGGCTTATTCTACCCTATTTTTTTTCGCGTGTCAATTTTATTCTAAAATTTGTAAATTTGAAACTTGTAAATTCAGTATACATCGGCATCAAATA
>JAFXOC010000632.1 GCA_017529085.1 Selenomonadaceae bacterium
CACATTATTAGAGTGGTTGCGTCGTCAAAACAAAGATATTAAAACCTGCGGAGGAATGTTTTTCGCTATTTGCGATGATGTGCAAGATATGGAGCTAACAGAAGCGTTAGCTTCATTGATGGCTCTTTTTATGGAAATCATCAACGAATGGGGGGTAGAGAACACAAAAGCCATCAAAAGTAAAGTTATTTATTGGATTGCCGGTCAAAGCGCGTGTATCAAGGCTTTGCTGGCTGATTTTTGCTGGGAAAGTTGAGTTATGAACTTGGTTCAAGAGATATTCTGACGGAAGTTTTGATTCGATTGGCAAAGTTTCACAACACCAGCGCCGATTATATATTGGGGCTCACGGATGAAATGCGTTCGTATCCGCTGTCGAAACAAAAAGAGCTGTGAAAATTCGCTTTTCACAATAAAAAACATTTATTGACAGAATTGTTCTCTTGGGATATATTAAATATATACAAAAGGAAGTGAATTAAATGGAAGTCACCGCTAAAGTATTTGCAATAGGCAATAGCAACGCCATTCGTATTCCACAACTGATTATGAAAACCTTATGTTTAAATGCCAACGATTATGTAAATATGCGTCTTAACAATGACAATGAACTGATTATCAGTAAAAAAAATCAAAGCAAAGAATATCCCTCAATAAAAGAATTATTTAAAGGCTATGCGGGCGATTATATTCCTAAGGAATTTGCTCCTAACGATAGACGCGGAATGGAGCTGATTTAATGTCGTACAAACCTAAATCGGGAGATATAATTTGGCTGGATTTTGACCCGCAAGCGGGGCATGAGCAAAAGGGTAGCCGCCCGGCTTTAATTGTGTGGGGAAATGACGCTTTAGACTTAATGCCGAACATGGCGCAAGTATGCGCTATCAGCAATACCGACAATGAATTTCCGTTGCATATTTCTTTACAAGGCGCAACGAAAAGCACTTCGGGATTTGTACTTTGCGAACAGAATCGAGTAGTCGACTTAAAGGCCAGAAACGTCGTATATAAAGATAGCGTGTCTGCCGAGGTATTGCAAAAGGTGAAAAATACGTTAAAAGCTTTGCTGGATTAAGATTTCGTAAATTCATAAGACGCAAAAAGAGCTGTGAAAATTCGCTTTCACAGCTCTTTTTGCGCCTTATTTCGCCATGAGTTTTGCAATCTTATTCGCAAAATCCACGGGGTTTTCCGGTAAAATGCCCTCTATAATGAGCGCTTGAGTGTAGAGAAGGTCGCAGTAGTCCTTAAAGTCTTGACTGTCCTTGCCCTCCGTATAAACGGCTTTTAATTTGCCAAATAAGTCGTGATGCGGGTTGATTTCAAGGATGCGGCGAGCTTTGAACATGGGATTATCCATCTCCGCAAATGTTTGTTCCATCGAAAGCGAAGGTCCCGCTTCATCTGCAACCAAACATACCGCGCTTGATTTTAAGCGGCTGGAAATCTTAACGTCCGCCACTTTATTCCCTAAAACTTCTTTTATATCCTTGATTAAATCATCATTCGTCTTTGCAATTTCTTCCGTTTCCTTCTTGGCTTCCTTGGATTCTTCATCGCCTAAATCCAAATCGCCGCGGCTTATTGAGTGGAAGGTTTTGCCTTCGTATTCCCTTATCGTTTCTATCGCAAATTCGTCCACGGGGTCTAAAAGATACAATACTTCTATATTCTTATCCCGCAAAAGTTCCATCTGGGGAAGTTTTTCTATCGTCGCTTCATCTTTTGCCGTGGCGTAATAGATTTGCTTTTGGCTCTCCGGCATGCGCTCGACGTACTCTTTTAACGAAGCCAGTTTGCCCTCTTTGGAGGTCTTAAAGAGAAGAAGATTTTTCAGCTTATCCACGGTATCAAAACCTGAGTACATAGAATTATATATGCCGATTTTGATGGATTTGCCGTATTCGTTCCAGAATTTCTCGTAATCCTCGCGCTTATTTTTTAAGTTGCGTTCAAGGGTTTTTAATATATTCTTCTCAATGGCGCGACCTATAGTTTTAAGTTCTGCGCTCTGCTGCAACAGTTCCCTTGAGATGTTTAAGGAAAAGTCGGGGCTATCCACCAAGCCTTTTATAAATCCTAAATAATCCGGAAGCAAATCCTTGCACTTGTCCATTATGAAGACATGACGAGAATAGAGGGAAATCCCCGGCTCATAATTGGTGTGATAGAGGTTAAACGGCGCGTGCCCCGGAATACCCAAAAGCGCGGTATAAGTGACGTTGCCTTCCGCCTTTGTATGAAAAACCTCCATAGGCGCTTCCCACTCGTGAAATTCCTGCTTGAAAAATTCGTTGTAATCCTCGTCTTTAAGCTCGCTCTTGTTCTTCGTCCAAAGAGGAGTCATGGAATTTAACGTGCGAAGCTCGTCTTTTTTTATCTTTTCCGCATCCTTAATGGGGTTGCCCTCGTCGTCTTTAGGCGTTTCCTCAACGACGAAATTCATTTTTATCGGATAACGGACGTAATCCGAGTATTTCTTTACCAAATTCTGTATAGAATAGGTATCGGTTAAATCAAGTTCCGCACCCTCTTTGTAAAAGTCTTCCTTTAAAGCGAGGGTAATAGTAGTGCCGCGAGTTTCCTTCTGCGCTTCTTCAACGCTGTAAGAACCGTTGCCCGCAGACTCCCAACGCGTTGCCTCGGTTTCTCCCGCCCTTTTCGTAACAAGAGTGACCTTATCCGCAACCATAAATGCGGCGTAAAATCCAACGCCAAACTGACCGATTAAGTTTTCGTCGATAGCTCCTTCTTCCTTGGAATTTTTAAGCTGTTCCAGGAAAGCTTTTGTTCCCGATTTTGCGATTGTACCGATGTTTTCGATGACTTCTTCCCTGTTCATCCCGATACCATTATCGGAAATCGTAAGCGTATGGGTATTTTTATCGGGTATGAGGAAAATCTGATACTCCGTATCGTCTCCAAGCAATTCGCTGTTTGTAAGCGACGCAAAATGCACCTTATCAATAGCGTCGGATGCGTTAGAGATAAGCTCCCTCAAAAAAATCTCCTTATTAGTATAGATAGAATTAATCATTAAATCGAGAAGTTCCCGGGTCTCAGCCTGAAACTCCCGCGTTTCCTTTGCCAAAATAATCACCTTTCTTTTTGTTGGGGCTTCGCCCCAAACCCCACCAAAGGGTGCTGCCCTCTGGACTCCTGCCAAAGGGCATTGCCCTCTGGACTCCCTGGTATTTTTTTGTTTCAACTAATATAATATATAAATGACAAAAAGTCAAACTTTTTTGTTTTTATAGTGAACGCAAAAAATATTTTTTACTTGAGTTTGCTTCCCCGCCCTTCGGGCGGGGAAGCAAATCACAAAATTTAATGGCGTTTACTATAGATAATTTTTTTGCAGGAATGACGCTAAGCTTGTAGAATAAAATATAAGTTAAGATGAATTTTGAAAAAAAGAAAGTAAAGAGTCTACCACAAAAGAGAAGGTGAAGGTATGTGTAAAATATCGCTTGAGTTGGTGCCGAGAGAAGAAGGAGAATTTCGGTTGCAGCTTCAATCTGTTACAGAATTTAAGGACAAGATTGACGTAATAAACGTGCCGGATTTATTGAGGCTTTCAATTAGAAGTTGGGAAGGCGCGGTTATAGCGAACGAAAATTTCCCTGCGGTTATGCCGCACATTCGCGCTATGGATATTGATTTGTCAAAACCCTTGCCCATTTGCGATTATTTAAGGGAACACAACATAAAGGAAGTACTGGTAATAGAAGGGGATCCGCCGCAAGATATGATGCACGAGGTTTTTCCCACGGAATCTACCGACGTTATCAGAAAGTTTAGGGCAGAAATGCCGGAAATAAAGGTGTACGCGGGACTAGACCAATACAGAGGTTCCATGCGTCACGAGTACAGAAGATGCGAGAGAAAACTTTTAGCCGGAGCCGTGGGATTTTTTACCCAGCCGTTTTTCGATATGAGGTTTTTAGAGATGTACAGCGATATGCTAAGCGGCTTCAATGTCTTTTGGGGCGTGTCCCCCGTGCTTTCCGAGCGGTCAAGAAATTACTGGGAGCGTAAGAACAACGTGATATTCCCGAAAAGTTTCGAGCCGACTTTAAACTGGAGTATAGATTTTGCGAAAAAGGTTTTGGATTTTGCGGAGAAAAATGAGGAAAATCTATATCTTATGCCGATAAAATCAAATTTGCTGGAATACGTAAAAGGCGTATTAAAATAAGCAAAAACTAACAAATAGCGTAACCGGGAGTCCAGAGGGCTGCGCCCTTTGGCAGGGTCAAGGGGCAGCGCCCCTTGTGGGGTTTGGGGCGAA
>JAFXOC010000633.1 GCA_017529085.1 Selenomonadaceae bacterium
GTGTTGTATAGAATCCGCCGTCTGCGCCGCATTTGCGGTAAACTGTTCGGCAGATGCCGCCACCGCTTCGGCGGATTTCGTTACGTTTTTCAAAAGTCCCTTCAAATGTTCCTTCATGTAATTGGTAGCTTTAGAAAGCTGACCAATCTCATCGTCGGAGTTTATGGGTAAATCCGCTTCTCTCAAATCACCCTCTGAAATTTGCGTCAAAGTTTGAGACACTTGTTTTAAAGAAATTATTTCCCCGCGAATCGCCAAATTCGCAAGTATGCCTAATATTATGTTTATAAGAATCGTCGAAATAATTATCTCTATTACAAACTCCCTATAAACATCATCCATCTCATCTTCGGGAAGTCCTACAAAAATCATACCGATAACACTGCCTTTAGCATCTTTAATCGGCTCATAGGCGCTATAATAACTTTTTCCCACAACAATAGCTTCGCCGGTAAAGGATTTTCCTTCTTTAATAACCGTATTTATGATATTTTCCGAGGCCTTCGTTCCAACGGAGCGCTCACCGTTATCCTTCATTACGGTAGTGGCTACGCGGGTATCACCCATAAACATGGTGACATGACCGTTCACCATGTTCCCGAAGTAATCCACCACATCTTCCGCGCCGCTTATCTTAGTTTCTCCCTTGTAAAGCGCGCCGCCTTCTATCCGCCAATCGCCCGGATATTTATATTTCATCACCTCCATAAGCGAAAGCACATTTGAATGAGCCTTCATCTCAAGCGACCTCGCAAAACCGTCGCTCGCGCTCTTATACCCCAACAACCCCATGCACCCGCAAGCAATAGCGATAATACACGATATAGCAATAATAGTCTTCGCCCGTAAACTCATATACAACCCTCCCAATCACTGTCGGTTCTTACTTTCTTTTCTCTTTCTTTTTTGAAAAAAAGAAAGAGAAAAGAAAGTAACAAAGAAAAGAGAAAGAAAAAACTTTAATAATTTTTTAGTGTTACGATTATACTTCAAAATATATTATATCTGCCTTATCCTAATATTCTTCATAAGTTATACTTTTCCTTTAAAAATTTACTGTAAATTTTTGCGCCTTGTTTTGAAAGGTGCATTTGGTCGTCAAAATAAAGAGAATCGTACACGGGAATTTTTGTTTCAATATCCGCTCCCGTTTCGTTTTTTAACATTTCCATATAATCTTCAAAATCTGCCAAATACCCCGAATTTTTTATGGATTTGTATGTCAAATCATTCACAGGCATTTGAACGATGTGCACTTCTATGTTATTTTCCTCTGCAAGGTATAAGAGTTTTTTTAAATAATACTCTATACTCTCCCTTTTCTTAAAACCATACTTTAAATATTTATTATCTTCATATTCTTCTTTCCAATCGGGTACGGGCGGAAAATACATTCTTCCCTTCGCTTCTCTTGTTAAACGATATTTTTCGTCGTTTAAAGCCTTTCTTTTCAACCGACTGTCCCTTATGGTAAAATAATACTTATTGGGAAATCTCAAAAAACA
>JAFXOC010000634.1 GCA_017529085.1 Selenomonadaceae bacterium
GCCTTTAACTCCTCCATTTTCTCATACATCTCAATTTGAAGTTTTGACGCGGTCTCATAATCCCCTTCTATCAATGCATTTTTAAGCCTCGTAAAGAGGCTTTTTTCGTCTATGCCATCCTTTGCAAGATGCGCTCGTAGTGCTGAAATTTTATTCCACATATAAGCGTCTTGATCCGTCGTAAGGTCGCTTATTATCTCTTTACACTTCCTTACAATATCGCGGTTTGCGGGGATTATCCTCGCTATAAGCTCTGTCTTCCAGCGAAGCAATGCGCCTTTTGAAAAAGCGTTTATGATGGTTTCGTTAAGCGCGCCGCCCCTCATCAAGACCTGCTTTTTATCGGGATTTTTCGCAAAATTTTCCATGTTCTCCCAAACAGTCGCAGGCGGATGACCGAATAATCTATCCCGTTCTTCGGCGCTGTAAAACTCGAACACATCTTCCTCGCTACGGTACGCCCTGTCTTTTTCAAGATAGAATCCTTCGTCCCCCGCTTTTTTTGAAAGCTCGTTCAAAAGCTCTTCGGTAGTGTGATTTACCGCGCAAGAAACTCCGTCTAATACAGCAGAATAAATAGCGGCCAACGCAAGATATGTGTTTGTGTAAGGATTGCAAGCCCTAAGTTCGAATCTCGTGGCGTATGGATTTTTTATATCTCGGATAAGCCCCGTTAAAATGGTGCGGTTGCGGCTCGGTACCTCCGGCGTATGCCCCAACGACGTTACAACGCAGATAGGCGCCTCAAATCCCGGTTTTAATCTGTTGAAAGCGTCGTTTGTCGCGGATACGAATGGGTTTATTACCTCGTAATTTTTGAGAAGTCCCATCATTGCGCCGTAACCTATGGCGCTCATAAAATCCTTTTTAGGCTCGTCCGCCGAAAACAAATTATGTCGCTTGCCGTCCTTTGTAACGGCAGCCATACCGATATGCGTGTGTTCGCCGTTGCCCGCAAGCCCTATCATGGGTTTCGCCTTAAAGTTTACCTCTAAACCTATTCCCCTAAAAGTTTCCCTTACAACGGTTCTGACGAAAAGTTCGTTATCCGCCGCTTGCAATGCGTTGGAAAATTTCCAATCTATTTCAATCTGTTCGCAAACATGGGTCATGCGGCCGCTTTCGTCCATCTGAGCCTTTAAGCCGCCTACTTCCTTATGCCCCATTTCAACTTGCAACCCATATTTGTCAAGCTCCATAATGCAGTTCTCAAGCGCCGTCCGAACAGCTCCATGAGTACGTTCCCAATACTGCTCTTGCATCACCTGACTTGCGCTCATCTCTTCAATGCTCGCTTCTTCAAGCGGAGTTTTTACCCAAAATTCAAGTTCCGTAGCGGAAGTAAACTCTATATCCACCACATCTTCGCCATTGATAGACTCCAGCCCCGAAATTTTCGGATGCGTATGGCAAAGTTTTAATATCTCGTCTTTTACGTGAAGCAAGGTATCCGTCAACACCGAACGAGAATCCACCCGTTTTCCGTTATGTATCAAAAATGCGGGGATTCTAAGCGTCCCTATGGGGTGCCCCGTCTCCTCGTCGTAATTTTCCATATTATAATCCACGAACCAACTCACAGAAGGATCTATGGGCATATCCACCTTGGCGTTATTTATTGTAACTATCCCCGTCAAAGACACGGAGGACCCGTCCGTCTGCACAGCTCTCCCCGCATAAAAATCATCCATATCGTCCAAAAAAATGTGCATGGGAATTTTTTCGTCCGTATCATTCCCCGCCATATCAACACCCATAAGGGACACAAAACGTATCTCCGGATGCGCCGTCAAAATCTTTCGCACCTCGTCCTTATCCGTATTCGCCGGTATCACATAAATCATATCGCTGCTCCTATCTTTAAACGCACGATTCTTTTATAATTGTTTTTTCGTCCTTGCCTAGTATCCATCCCAAGGCTTTTATTTCTGAGTATATCATTACTATCTGTTCGTGATTGCCGGGAGTTTCGCCGTGCATTCTTAATTCTTTGTATTGATTTAGCTTTAAATTGTACCTTGCCATAATCTCTTGGGGCGAACGGATTTTTCTTGCCGAACCTTTAGGTTCTTCCGGCATCACCATTCTTCCGTTTACGATTTCTCTCATATCGACGCCTCCTTGCAAAAATCTTCAATTCTATCGGCGATTTTCTCCGGGGTTAAGCCAAGCATTTCAAAAAGTTCGCTTCGACTTGCATGAATTATAAATTTATCCTCAATCCCAAACCTTAAAAGAGGAGTTTTTATATTTTTATCGTGCATCCATTCGCTGACCGCGCTGCCAAATCCTCCCGCCAATGCGTTTTCTTCGAGAGTTACGAAAAGTCGTTTATTTTTAGACCAATTTAACAGGAGTTCCCTATCAAAAGGCTTTACAAAGCGCATATTGGCGACGGAAGCAAATATTCCCCTCTTACTCAAAATGCTTCTCGCTTTTTTCGCTTCCTCCACCATGGTTCCCACGGCTAAGAGGGCAATATCGCCCACATCGGACAAAATTTCCGCTTTACCGATCGGAATTTCCGCAAAGTCCTCATCAACTGGGACGCCTACGGCTTTGCCCCGTGGGTATCGAACAGCAACGGGAAAGTTCGATTTCAGCGCAAAACACATCATCTGCCTAAGTTCGTTTTCGTCTTTAGGCGCAACTATCATAATGTTTGGTATATGCCTGAGATACGAAAAATCAAACACCCCGTGGTGGGTCGGACCGTCCTCCCCCACTAATCCCGCTCGATCCAAAGCAAGGGTTACTGGCAAATTTTGCAAACATACGTCATGTAAAATTTGGTCGTATGCTCGTTGCATAAATGTAGAATACACCGCAACAACTGGGTGCATACCCTCTGAGGCTAACCCTGCGGCTAATGTCATAGCGTGTTCTTCCGCTATACCCACATCAAAAAATCTTTCGGGGAATTCCTTCTGAAAAGCTTTTAACCCCGTCCCCGCAGGCATAGCCGCTGTTATCGCCACAACGCTTTCGTCTTTTTTCGCAAGCTCTATCAGCGTTTTACCGAAAACTTCCGTGTATGAAGGGCGTTTATCCGGTGTTTTAAGCGGTTCTCCCGTAGTTATATCAAATTTTCCTATGCCGTGGAACATTCCCGGATTCTTTTCCGCCGGCTCATATCCCTTGCCCTTTTTCGTTATAACGTGGATAAGTATGGGACCTTCGATTTTCTTCACCTTTGCGAAAACCGTCTGTAATCCCGCTATATCGTGTCCATGAAGTGGGCCTATATATTGAAATCCCAAATCGTCAAAGATGTCGCCGGGGATAAAAAACGACTTAATGCCGTTTTTTATATCGTAGGCGACTTGCATCATCCGTTCGCCCAAACTTGGAATGCTTTTTACGAATTTTTCCGCCTCGGACTTTGCTTTGTGGTATTCCGGCATCAGGCGAATTTCCGAAAGATATTCCGAAATCGCCCCCACGTTTTTCTCTATGGATCGTTCGTTATCGTTTAAAACCACTATCAAATTCTTGTGCAACGCGCCCGCTTGATTTAACGCTTCAAAAACCTCTCCGCCGGTAAATGCGCCATCTCCCACCACAGCAACCACATGATGTTTCTCGCCTTTTATATCCCTTGCTATCGCCATGCCTAAAGCCGCCGAAACCGAAGTCGACGCGTGACCTACGCCAAAAGCGTCGTAAGGCGATTCGCTTCTTTTGGGAAATCCGCTGACTCCACCCTTTTGCCTTAACTTTTTAAAGCCTTCATACCGCCCCGTCAAAATCTTATGGGCGTACGCCTGATGCCCCACGTCAAATATAATTTTATCCTTTGGCGCGGAAAATACGCTGTGCAGCGCAATAATAAGCTCCACGGTGCCAAGACTTGGCGCAAGGTGTCCGCCTGTCTTTGAAACGGTCTTTATTATATATTCCCTAATTTCACCTGCAAGCGTATTGAGATCCTTTACGTTCATACTCTTTAATGCCGCAGGATCTTTTATATTTGAAAGCAAATTTGACAAGACGTTCACCCCTTTCAACTATCATATCTCAGGAAACCTTTCATGTCAAACAACTATTATTTTTGTAGCGTTACCTCGTCCAAAGTTTTACCGTCAGGCAAATAACAAACAAGCGAGAGTTCCTCTTTTGTAGCCGTCAAATACAAATAATTATCCGTTTCTTTCCCCTGCACAACCACTCGGTCAAAAATTTCGTCCTTCGGCACATCGTAACGTGCGTTACCGGAAAGCCCGCAGAGAACGTAATACGGTCCTTTGTCTGCGGGCAAGAAATTATATATATGCCCACGATTTCTGTAAACGTGCATATGTCCCGTTAAAACAAGGTCGATATTGAGTTTGTCGAATACGCCCATAAAATTGTGGGCAATATCGTTTAACCCGCCGTAATCGTCGGTATAGGCGTTGTATTCGTTATAGGCCAAAATATCCTTGTGCATAAGGACAATCTTCCAAGGTTTATCGCTTGCAATCGCATCTTTTTCAAGCCAAGTCAGTTCTTCTTCCAAAAGCCCCGGAAGATTTGGGTCTATCTCCAAAAAATTATTGTTTAACGCAATAAAATGAACGGGACCGTAGTCGAAGGAATAATAATACCCCTCAAATTTTTCGCTATTGTTTGCGGGAGTTTTAAACTGCCCTAAAAAACCTTTCGGCAGACAATATTTCCATTTTAAACTGTAACACTCGTGATTTCCGATTATCGGCGCAAAAACGCGTCTTCTCAAATTTTCCTCTATGCCATTGTACCAACCTTCCCAATGCCAAAGCGCCTCGCCGTTATCCACTATGTCGCCTAAATTTATCGTTAAATTGGCGTTCTTATGACGGTTAACCGCGGAATTAAAAGTTGCGTACCAATCGCTGTAATTACCGCCGCATTGGGAATCGGTAAATACAATAGCTTCTGTTTTATCCGAAGCGAAAGTAGCAAGTTCGCCCCAATCGCTTGCGGCGTCATCCGCAACAAATCGGTAACGGTAAACTGCGTTTTCCTCAAGTCCCTTTATCGGCGAAGAATAAATATATACGCTCGCCCCGCCCAGCGTCAGTTTTTCTTCCGTTGCGCCGAACCAAGTCAATCTATCTTCAGACATCCGCCCGATTTCCACCATGAGCTTTTTTAAGGGTTTGTTTGATTGGCACATAAGCATAGC
>JAFXOC010000635.1 GCA_017529085.1 Selenomonadaceae bacterium
AAAATCCGACTTTCATCTAATGAAAACAAATAACGGCACTCTAAGCCAACCGAAAAATCATCCCGCTTTGGAAATATCATATTTCCGGGACTACCACCTATCATAATGGTGTTGCCCTGCAAACAAATTATAATATCAAGTGGATTAACTTGAGTTTCGGGCAAAAATTCATTTAATAATCTATGAGGAGATATATCTTGAATCATAAGCATTACTCCTAAAAAAATAGCTTTCCGATTGATAAAATATGTGATATGCTATGCGTAGAATTTGCTATAAAGAAAGGTTGGTCGTTATGGCATACGATTTATCAAGGTTTCTCAAAGCGCAGGAGAGGGACTATGACACGGCGTTAGCTGAAATCAAAACGGGTCGTAAAACATCCCATTGGATTTGGTATATCTTCCCACAGCTTGGAAAATTGGGACGCAGCCCCACAGCTAAATTTTACGGAATAGTTGATTTAAACGAGGCTCGTGCCTATCTTGCGAATAATCTGCTCCGTACCCGCTTAATCGAAATAAGCCAAGCATTGCTAAACTTGCCAAGCAATGATATTGAGGATATCATGGGCTATCCCGACAATCTCAAACTATGCTCCTCTATGACGCTGTTTCATTTAGCAGAGCCGGCTTGCGATGTTTTTCAGAAAGTGCTGGATAAATATTTTGACGGAAAACCTGATAAAAAAACTATAGCGTTATGCAAGAAAGGTGATTAAAATGCCCAAAAGAGTTCTTTTCGTTTGCCACGGCAATATTTGTCGTTCGCCAATGGCAGAGCTCGTTATGAAAGATATGGTGCGTAAAGCCGGATTGGAAAACGAGATTATCGTTGTTCCTAAGGCTTGCCGTACGGATGAAATTGGCTCGGATACATATTACGGTACGAAAAACAAACTACGCGAAGAAGGTATTCCGTTTACTCCCCGTCAAGCTAGTCAAATTACTCTTGACGATTATGACAAGTACGATTACATTATTGGTATGGATAGCGAGAATATGCGCGATTTAGCGCGGCTGACTAATGGCGATCCCAAAGGCAAAACTTTCCGTTGCCGAATAGTAGTAAATAACCGCGCTTATAATACTCGCCCCCAATTATAAATTAAATTACCAATTTTCAAAGCGTTCTTGTTTATTTAAATTTGCCATTTTCCGCATTTCTTCGACTGTCAATTCAAAACCAAAAATATCGGCGTTTTCCGCAATATGAGCAGAGTTTGACGAACCGGGAATAACGATGTATCCTGCTTGCATTTGCCAGCGTAGAACAATTTGAGCAGAAGTCTTTCCGTGATGTTTAGCGATTTCGCCAATCGTATTATTCCCAAGTATTTTTTCCGTGTTGCCTCTCCCGCCTAAAGGATACCAAGCCTCTACCACGGTATTGTATTTTTTGAGATATTCCTGCAAATCTGTGTTCTGGTAATACGGATGATTTTCGTTTTGCACAACGGCGGGCGTAATTTCGGCTGTACGGTTAATTCGCTCGAAGTCTTGCGGCGTATAGTAGTTTGAGATACCGATAGAGCGAATTTTTCCTTTATGCACCCCACGTTCCAACGCTTTGTACACATTTTCGTCATTTGCTCCCGGTTGATGAATAAGCATAAGGTCTATATAGTCAAGCTCCAATGAGGAAAGGGAATCGTTAATCGCTTGTTCAGCCCGTTCATAATCCCCCGGCATAATTTTACTTGTCACAAAGATATCCTCTCGTTTGACAATTCCTTCATCAATCGCTTTTTTTATGCCATTGCCTACGGCTTCTTCGTTTCCGTAATAACGAGCCGTGTCAATTAAGCGATAACCGCATTTTATAGCGATATATACGGCATTTTCGCAAGTTTGCCCGCGAAGCGTCCATGTTCCGAGACCAAGCACCGGCATAGAATAACCGCTGTTTAGTTTAACCGATTGAGTTAAGGCTTTTCGGGTATTCATCGTTTTCACCTCGTTATCTTGCGCATCTGCTTGAGAATTTGACTGATTTGCCGAACATCCCAAACAGCAAAAGGATAACATAATCGCTATCAACATTA
>JAFXOC010000636.1 GCA_017529085.1 Selenomonadaceae bacterium
AGCAATTTCTTCAGCCTTTATCCCGAAGTTTACGATAATAACAATGCCAACAATCTTTTAAACGGCAACGGTTATGAAGAATTGACTTCGTACTTAGAAGGGCATCCCGAGGAGTTAAAGGAACTGTTGATTTTGTCCATTCCGGAAAATATGCACTCGGTTCAGGGCATTTCCATACCTGATTGGGGTTGGGTAGACTATCTTATAGGAAAGGATGGTGTATTAAAAATTGCCGTAACAGATTTTAGAGATACTGTGGAATGGTATGAAAAAGAAATAAAACGCCTGAAAAAGAATAACGATATTCAAGCCGCCGCAAGACTTGAACGTCAGCTTAAAGAATACCGTCGAGGCGAAAATGACGGGCTTCGACCGAATCAACTCATAGAATTTTTGGTGCGAAACAACGTGCTTCCCAAATACGGCTTTCCCGTTGATACAGTAGAACTATATCAGACTTCGGGAGAACATAATGTAAAGACGAGAAAAAATTTGCAGATGATTAGGGATTTACAATTAGCCATAGGAGAATATGCTCCCGGCTCTCAGGTTGTAGCCGACGGTTGGCTTTATACCAGCCGTTATATCAGAAAACTGCCCAACAGTCGCGGACATGATTGGGAGGAAGTTTATATTGCCAAATGCGAAAATTGTCAAACTTGGAACTATAGCAGAAGCGCTCCCGAGAAAACAGGAGAAAAATGTGTTTCCTGTCAAGAACCATTGAAAAAATGGCAAAGGGCAATCGAACCGCGCAAAGGATTTGCGGCTGATTCCAACGTTAAAGAAGTGCCGATTAAGAAGCCCGAAAAGCTTTTCAGAAGTGATGACTATTATATAGGCGATCCACAACGTCATGTAACGTACAAGCAAACTTTCGAGCTGTCTAACGGTTTAAAATTACAAACAGAAACATCCACCAACGATTCTCTTATGGTAATGTGTAATGAACAATTCTTTGTATGCGATAAATGCGGTTTTGCTGTCAGCGTTAAATTGACAAAAGAGAGCGATGAAAAGGGAGGTCCGTCCCGTGCAAGAAATTACGAGAAAAAGCACAATAACGCATGGGGCCGCGAATGTACGAATAATAAACTCTATCCTCGCAAGCTCTGCCACGTATTTAAGACCGACGTTATAAAAATCATCTTCGGCGCAACAAATGCCGACGATGACAGCGTTATGCTTTCCGTAATGTATGCGCTTTTAGAGGCGATGTCAGATGTGCTTGATATCGAACGAAATGATATAAAGGGCTGCTTGCACAAAATACGTTATCAACACCATTTAATAAACGCCGTCATTCTCTACGATGCAGTAGCCGGCGGCGCAGGTCATGTGCGAAGGCTTGCCACAAACGATGGCAAAGTTTTTCAGAAAGTGGTAACGAAAGCTATCAATATTACGGAAAACTGTAACTGTGACCCTTCTTGTTACAGTTGCCTGCGGAACTATTACAACCAAGCCGTACATGAGCGTTTAAACAGACACGCCGCCGCGCATTTTCTCAAATTATTCCAAGGAAATATGTCAGCTTGTGATAATGAGAATTTTTGACGCAATAAGAATTATGAGTATCCTATGATTTTCGTTTACCATTCGCAAAACATAAGGCGCGCCCCGTAAACATTATCGCAGGGCGCGCCCGTTTCTTGTCTGCATTATGACGCCCCTACTCACTCTCGGAGGGAGTAGGGGCGCGCAAAAGCAAATTTCCTGTGAATAAACGTGGAGGCGTGTCGTAAAACTATTCTTCTTTATTGTATAAACTGTAGTAATACCCTTGTTTTGCCATCAGCTCGTCAT
>JAFXOC010000637.1 GCA_017529085.1 Selenomonadaceae bacterium
TGACACCTGTCCACCAATTATAGATTCCGTAAAATAACCATCATAATCAGTTGGAAGAGTACTAGAAACTTCGCCGCCTACAACTCCGCCCACGTCAGAAGGAATATCCGTATCCGGCGCATTGATAATTGTGCTGTAGCTTGTCCCCGTTGAATATTTACCGTCCGCTACATGAACATAATTCCCGCTTGCGCCTTCAGCCCCGACAAAGCTCGACGAAGTGGCAAGCCACACAAACATAAGAAAAGCGAAAAATAAGCGCATTATTCCCGCTTCTCTCTCCTTAAACATATATATCACCTCACTAAAAAATTTACAAAAAACATTTTATGTCGTTATCGACATAAGGCGGTTGCCGCGTTTAATCGGCAACTCCCCTATGTGGGTAACGGACTCTCCCCCCTACCCCCCTCTAGGAGGGGGGCTTTGTTAGAGGTATTTTAAAATTTTGGCTCATAAGTAATAATTAGAGTGCCTCCCTCTTATAGGGATGGGGACCGCGAAGCGGTGGAAGGAGAGCCTGTGAAGAGCGAAAAAGGCGAAATAACACCGTTTTGGGGTTATAATCCTATAGAGGAGACTCCTAATCCCCAAACATTTGCACCCAATAATGAACCATATCGGAATTTGGTTTACGATAATACCCAACGCCGATTTTTTTAAAATTGGGGTTTAACATATTTTTCCTGTGTCCTTCCGAATTCATCCAGCCTTGCACCACCGCTTCGGGCGATGGATACCCTGCTGCGATGTTTTCGCCTTTCCAGCCGTAATTCTCTTTAAGCGCTGTAAAACACGCGCTCCTGTTCGGTCTTGTATGCGAATAATACTCGGAAATCTCCTTCGCTCTTATCTTTGCGCCATTGACTAGGTCGGGATATAGAATTATGCTTTTTACCCCGACCTTTTGTCGTTCGATGTTTACCAAATGGACAACGGCTTCAATATGATTTTTTACTGTTTTGTTTTCTATATGCCGGAAAGTTTCATTATTTGTCGGCAAGGGATTAGCGGCGGAACGTTTGTTTTTCCTTGAATTGTGACGATCATCCTGCTCCCATTCGCAAATAAAGGCAAGTTCCCTTTTTCCTTTTATATTGTCCCATTCGCCTTTAAAGGAACGATTTAAGCATAAATAGTCGCCGCCGCCGGCAGTCCACGCGCGCTGACGTCCTTTGTGCCAATCAAAATAATCTCCGAATACTTTACCGGTAATCCATCTCCATAAACCTTTCTTGTTGCGAGACGCGCCTAACCAATAACGTTCGCTTCCCTCATTTGCAAGGATCAGTTTTTTTAGCATTTCGTTTTCGTCGCGAGTTTCAGCCGTCGCTAAATGACCGCCGACACTTTTGCAATATTCCCCCGCGTCTTCCCATTTCATCTCCATTTCAAACATCTTATAATAATGCCCGTTCCATTCGACGGCATCGTCTAAAACATGAGCGCTGGCGGTTCCTGCGATAAATAGGCTTGTGGTAACTCCTATTCCGCACAAAAATTTTTTGAATTTCATTTTAACCTTCCTTTATTAAGTCATCTTCTTATTGTCAGCGTATTGTCGTTATCGACATAAGGCGGTTGCCGCGATTTTCGGCAACTCCCCTATGTGGGTAACGATACCCCGAAGGGATGAGGGGAGGAGTGCGCCTCCCCCTATTTAAAACGCATAATTAAACTTCACGTGTGCCGAACCGCCTCTTTGATGCCCTAGCCAACCTACTGCGCCAATATCTAGCGCAATGCGACTTGTCGTCGCAGGTTTTACCTGCCAACCAAGTTCTATCATAAAGCTTGAGCCGGATGCGCCTACGTTGTGGGTGGTTTGGTCTTTATAAGTTGCGTTCGCCGCGCCCGCTGATTCCCATTGATAGGCTACGCCCGAATAGAAACAGCTTGTGGGTTTTGCCCATTTCAA
>JAFXOC010000638.1 GCA_017529085.1 Selenomonadaceae bacterium
CTTTAGCCACGGATCCTCCATTGTATCTTTAACGGAAAGGGAAATGCGCTTTGCTTCGGGGTCAACATTCTTAACGTAAACGTCAAGTTCCTGTCCTACGGTTAAGACCTCAGAAGGATGTTTTACTCTCGTCCAAGAAACGTCTGAAATATGCGCAAGCCCGTCTACGCCGCCGATATCAATGAATGCGCCGTAATCAACGATACGTTTGACAACGCCTTTAACGGTTTGACCCGCTTCAAGAGTGGAAAATACTTCGGCCTGTTTTGCTTCCCGCTCTTTTTCTAAGATTTGACGACGGGAGAGGACAAGACGCTGTTTGTTGACATCTATCTCAATGGGAAGCACCTCTACGGTTTTTCCCACGTAAACCGAAAGATCCTTTACAAAATGAAGTTCCATTTGGGATGCGGGGATAAAGCCGCGAAGCCCGTTTACATAAGCGACAAGACCGCCCTTTACGATATTTGAGATTTCAGCCTGTACGGTTTCGCCGCGTTCTTTAACCTCTTCCATTTGAGTCCAAGCGACGCGAGCCTCCGCCTTTACTTTAGACACGGTTGCGCCGTTTTCGCCGCCAAGAGAAACGATGGCAACTTCTATAACGTCTCCCACATTGACCACATCTTCAGCGCTGTCCGGCTCGGGACGCGCAAGTTCCCGCTTAGGAATTGGGATGTCGGACTTAAATCCGGGGATCGATACCCACGCGCTGGATTTTTCCACCGCGATAACCGTTGCCTCGACCGCATCGCCAACAGTTACGTCGGGGAGAGCTTCCTCTGACGCTTCAAACATGCTGGCAAATTCGTTGTTCATCTCTTCTGACACTGTTCATAGACCTCCTTGATAATCCAGTCGGGCGTAGACGCTCCGGCTGTAATACCAATTTTATTTACATTATCAAACCATTGAGGCACAAGTTCTTTTGCCGTCTCAATGTGATATGTCGTACATTTTTCGGCGCAAAGCTGATAAAGCCGCGTGGTGTTCGCGCTGTTCTTGCCGCCGATTACAAGCATTAAATCCACTTTAGAAGCTAAATCCATGGCGGCCTTTTGCCGCTGATCCGTAGCTGTGCAAATCGTTCGCTCGATTTTTAGTTCTTGGGATTTATCCAAAAGTTTTAAAACTATCGCCTTAAAATTTTCTCCCGAAAAAGTCGTCTGCGAGACAATCCCAAGTTTCGCCGCCGGAGTCACAGTCTCCGCCTCTTCAACGGTCTCGGCGATGATAGCCGACCCGTTTGTCCACTCAAAAATACTCTTAACTTCGGGATGATTTTTCTCGCCTACTATAACAACGCTATAGCCTTCGTTTACGAGATCCCTTGCCGCAAGCTGGGCGCGCCTGACATGAGGACAGGTTGCGTCCACAACCGCAAGCCCTTTTTGTTCAGCTTCGTCGTAAACCGCGGGACCGACCCCGTGAGAGCGGATTATAACGGTTCCTTTGTTCATTTCATCAAGAGAATTTATAGCCCCCACGCCGTCGTTTTTAAGGCGTTCCACCATTTGCGGATTGTGTATGATAGGTCCTAACGTAGCCGCAGGATTATCCTCGGTCGAAACGTGTTCTTTGGCAATCTTTATCGCTCGCTTCACACCATAACAAAACCCCAGATAATCTGCCATTAGGACTTCCATATTGCTCCTCCGAAAACAAAATTTTAAAACTTAAACGTTAGTATAACACAAAACCTTATTAATAAGCAAACATTATTTTTTTATCGGGGCTTTGTCCCAAACCCCACAGTTACTATTCACGCAGCTAACTCTCTGTAACTCTAAAAGGCGAGACAGGGGAGAAAATTTTTTCGCCTCTACGAGGCGCAAACTCCTTCCACCGCTTCGCGGTCCTCCTCCCTCTAAGAGGGAGGCATTCTGATTATTGCTTTGAGCCAAAATTTGATATTTTCTCCAACCAAGCCCCCCTCATAGAGGGGGGTAGGGGGGAGTTCTCGCCTCGTAGAGGCGCATCCGTCTTCAACTGTGAA
>JAFXOC010000639.1 GCA_017529085.1 Selenomonadaceae bacterium
CATGATTACGCGGCGAAGATGCCGATTATCGATTATCACTGCCATATAAACCCGCAAGAGATTGCGGAAAACCGTAAATTTGAAAACATCACCGAAGTTTGGCTTGGCGGCGACCATTACAAGTGGCGCATGATCCGCTCCAACGGCATACCCGAAGAAAAAATCACCGGCAAGGAAACGAGCGCAAGGGAAAAATTTCAGATGTTCGCGGAATCCCTTCCTCGTGCTATAGGCAATCCTCTTTATCATTGGACTCATTTGGAACTTCAACGTTTCTTCGGCGTAACTGACACTTTAAACAAAGACAGCGCGGAAAAAATCTGGAATATCTGCAACGAAAAACTTGCCACCGACGAATTTACCGTTCAGGGGCTTATTAAGCAAGCGAATGTTAAACTTATTTGCACTACGGACGATCCTGCGGACGACCTTCGTTGGCACAAAAAGATAAAAGAAGACGGCAAATGCGCCGCAAAAGTGCTTCCCGCAATGCGCCCCGACGCAGCCATGCGCATCAATAAACCCGAATGGGCGGATTATATGAAGCGTTTGGGCGAAGTCGCAGGCGTTAAAATCGAAAAATTTGCGGACTTGAAGGCGGCTCTCGGAAAACGCATCCAATTCTTCCACGACATGGGTTGCCGCGCTTCCGACCACGCTCTTGAATACGTGTTCTGCCGCGAGATGGACGAATCTCAGGTTGACGCTATTATGAAAAAAGCCTTTGAAGGCAAAGAACTCACCGTTGAAGATATCGAAGGCTACAAGACGGCTCTTCTTATATATTTATCGAAAGAATACAGCGAGCGCAAGTGGGGTATGCAAATTCACTACTCCGCTATGCGCGACAACAACAGCCGCCGCTTTAAGGAGCAAGGTCCCGACACCGGCTTTGACAGCATAGGCTCGTACAGTTGCGGCGAAGGCTTGGTGGCGCTGCTTGACGCTATGGAAAGCAGAGGTCACTTGCCTAAGACAATATTATATTCCTTAAATCCCAGTGATAACGCTCTTATCGCCACGATTTTGGGTTCTTTCCAAGGTCCCGAGGTTCCCGGCAAAATTCAGCAGGGTTCCGCGTGGTGGTTCAACGATACAAAGACTGGCATGGAGGCGCAGCTTACCAATATTGCAAATCTTTCCGTACTCGGAAACATTGTGGGTATGCTGACGGATTCCCGTTCCTTCCTCTCTTACACACGTCACGAATACTATCGCCGCATTCTCTGCAACTGGCTCGGAAAACTTGTGGAAAACGGCGAATATCCGAACGATGTAGAATTTTTGGGTAAGATTGTGGAAGACATCAGCTTCAATAACGCAAAACGCTATTTCGGTTTTGAGATTTAAGACTACAGGAAACATAAGAAGTCGTAGAAAACTCTGCGACTTCTTATGCTACGCATAAAACAAAAAACGCTTATTGTCGCAAAACTATAATGAAGAATCAAAACTAAACAACCGGGAGTCCAGAGGGCGAATGCCCTTTGGCGGGTCAAGGGCAGCGCCCTTGCGGGGTTTGGGGCGGAGCCCCAACAAGATGCAAAGGAGTAAGTAAGATGGCGAGCATTGTTGAGAGGAAAGATCTTTGCGTTAGGAAAGAGCGTCCTATAAAGGTATTGCAGTATGGCGAAGGCAATTTTTTGAGGGCGTTTGTGGATTACGGGTTGGACGTGGCGAACGAAAAAGGGAAATTTGACGGAAATATAGCGATTGTAACGCCCACGCCTTCCAATGACCATAATCGTAAACTTTTGAAATTCTTTAGGGAACAGGATAATTTTTATACAGTATGCTTAAGAGGCAAGAAGAACGGACAGCCTTATCAGGAAAATAGAGTAATAACTTCGGTTGAAAAAGTTGTCAGCAGTTACGATGATTTTGACGAATATATGGCGCTTGCCGAGATAGACAGCCTTGAGTATGTGGTGTCGAATACCACGGAGGCGGGCATTGTCTACGAGGACAGTGATAAGTTTGAGGATAAACCTGCGGCGCATTTCCCCGCAAAACTCACTCAGTTCTTGTATAGAAGATACGAGCATTTCAAGGGCAAAGGCAAAGGGCTTACGATGCTTCCCGTGGAGCTTATCGACCATAACGGCGAAGCGCTTCTTGATTGCGTAAAGAGATATATAGATTTGTGGAAACTTCCCGCGGAGTTTAAAACTTGGGTGGAGAAGGAATGCAGTTTTGTAAGCACATTGGTTGACCGTATCGTGCCGGGTTTCCCAAGAGGAAAAGAAGAAGCTCTTGCAAAAGAGCTTGGTTATACGGATAACCTTTTGGACGAGGCGGAGCCTTTCGGACTATGGGTCATAGGCGACGAGCAGCTTCGTTCCACCTTTGATATAGGCGGCGATTGGCTTTCCGTTGAATATACGAATAAGATTGAAGTTTACAAGGAAAGAAAAGTTCGCATCTTAAACGGCGCTCACACTTCAATGGTTTTGGGCGCGTACTTGGCGGGCTTCAACTATGTGGGCGACTGCATGGCGGACGAAGATGTGCGTCGTCAGCTTGATCAGAGCGTGTTCGGCGAAATTGTGCCTACGGTGCATTTGCCTAGGGAACAGGCGGAGAGTTTTGCAAGAGCCGTGTTTGAGCGTTTTGAAAATCCCTTTGTGAAACACGCGTTGCTCTCCATCTCGCTTAATTCCATTTCAAAATGGAGGGCGAGAGTGCTTCCGAGTCTTAAAGACAGCTTGGCGGCGACAAAGAAACTCCCCAAATGGCTCACATATTCATTGGCGGCGCTCCTTGCGTTCTACCGCACCACCGAAAAAGGCGCAAATTGCTTGATTGGTCACAGAGGAAACGAAACTTACGAGATACACGACGACGCGGAAAAATTGGATTTTATAGCGGCGAACGCCGGAAAATCCACGGAAGAATACGCAAAAGCCGTGTTGTCCGAGGCTAACTGGTGGGGCGAAGATTTGACAAAAGTGCCGGATTTCTTGGACGAAGTCGTAAAACACTTGAAAGGCATCGAGAGTCAAGGCGCAAAGGCTTATATCAAAGCGTTGGGAGCGTGAGGATATGGAGAAAGTCTATCAGATACACGCAAAAGATAACGTAGTTGTCGCCCTTTCACCGTTAAAAAAGGGCGAAACGATAGATATAGCGGGAAAAAGCGTAACCTTGAACGAGGACATCCCCGCAGGTCATAAAGTGGCTAAAGAGGACATTCCTCAAGGCAAGGAGATTATAAAATACGGGTTCCCCATCGGCACGGCGAAAACGGATGTGAAACTCGGGTCTTGGGTACACAGTCACAACACAAAAAGCCGTTTGGGAGATTTGCTCGAATATACATATCATCCCGAAAACGCAGGGGAAGCGCCCAAGGCAAGCGATAAGAAATATACGTTTAAGGGGTACGCCAGAGAGGACGGCAAGGCGGGAATCAGAAACGAAGTTTGGATTATTCCCACGGTCGGTTGCGTAAATTCGATTGCGAGAGTTATCGAAGAAAAAGCGCAAGCTTTTTTGAAAGATTTCCCCAATGTTGAGGGCGTTTACGCTTACAGTCATCCTCACGGTTGCTCGCAGCTTGCCGACGACCACAAGCGCACACAGAAATATTTGGCTGGACTTACCCACAGTCCAAACGCCGGCGCGGTGTTGCTACTTAGCTTGGGTTGCGAAAACAACCAGATGGATCAGATGAAAGAAGCCGTAGGGGAAATAACCCCCGGCAAGATGGATTATCTTATCTGTCAGGAAGTTGAGGACGAAATTGCGGCGGGACTTGAGAAAGTAAAAACTTTGATGGCGTTTGCCAATAAGTACGAACGCACCGAACAGCCCGTAAGCAAATTGGTGTTCGGCTTAAAATGCGGCGGCTCGGACGGTTTCTCCGGCATTACTGCTAACCCGTTGGTCGGCGCGGTTGCGGACAAACTCGTTGCGGCGGGCGGTACGGCGATACTTACGGAAGTCCCCGAAATGTTCGGCGCAGAAACTCTGTTGATGGATCGTTGCAAAGACGAGGCGACTTTTAAAAAGACCGTGGATCTTATCAATAACTTTAA
>JAFXOC010000640.1 GCA_017529085.1 Selenomonadaceae bacterium
ATAAGCGATTACCTTACCCAACATGAACTCGTGACTTCCGTGTTTTAGATTTTTCTTTACCTCATTCGCCAAATATCCGCAATCCTTTTCCGGTTTCCTATAATACTTATTAAGAATATCAACCGAATACATCTTATAGGGATTGCCTATTTCTTCCATACATTGTAAAATTATACTTGTTGTACCCCCCCCCGCGACTCCGATTTCCAAAATTTTTCGGGGTTTGTATTTTCTTAACAATCCGCACAAAAAAGCGGAATCGTGAATATACATTTCCGTATCATCGGAAAATCCTTGTACTTCCGCCATTTTTCTGAACCTTTGGCGTATCGAATAATCTTCGGAAATATTATTTATCTTAAGCATCTTCATTCCTCCGTAAATTTACGATCAATTCTTCAGTACGGCATACAATACCGTATCAATAGGCATCTCCGTATAATGACAAAGATAAAACGCATAATCGCGGCTATAACTGTGAATAGTATTGATAATGCGGAAAATATCCTCCTTGCAATGATAGACCGCTATTGCCATCTGTGGAGACTGTTCGGCAATGGTTTTCGCCGCTCCCGCCAGCATTTGTTTTTCCAACCCCTCTATATCGGCTTTTAAGAAAGTCAACTTACGCCCCGCCATCAAGCTGTCTACACTGCGTATTTCTATCTCGGTTTCGCCGTTATCGGCAACAAACGAAGATTGAGTCGCATTCGCCGAAAATCGAATCGTACCGTCCGATTCGCCTACTCCGTAGGGATAACACTTCACGTTACGCAAACGATCGGCAACTGCCCGCAACTTAACATAATTTTCCGCATCGGGCTCCATAGCTATAATCTCCCGATACTTTCCGTTCATGCGTTCGGCAAACGCCTCCACCGTATCTCCGTTATAAGCGCCTAAATCCAAAAACACCTCGCCTTCGCCGAAACGAATCACAGAAAGGTCAAAATACTGAAGACAAGCGTCATCCCTAATCTCGGCGATTAGCTTAGGGTCGCGACTAATCTTGTACTGCAACAGATTGTAAAAAACCTTACGCGATTTGTCGTCGGCTAATAATGCGTCCGCCGTTTCTATTTCTTCGCCGTGTTCTAAATAATAATTATAATAGTCCAGACCTCCTTCCCACAGATAGAAATCCACCGAAACAAGTCGATCAAGTAAGTTGACATCCATTGTCTTCAATCGTTTGACAACCTTTTCCGGTCCATAGGACGAAATGAGTATATTTTTACCACCCCCCATTTTGGAAAGTTGCTCGGTCGCTATTACCGGCAAGCCAACAAACCCTTCAACCTGTTTTTCTTTATCGTCATCCGCAAAGCAGGCAACCTCCACTCCGTTTTCGCGCAATATGCCAAGGTACTGCTCCCCGCACAGCGCCGCCCCAAAGAGAATTCGCCTTACCCACCACAAAATTGACGCCAAGCACGCAATCGGGTTCTTTTTTGCGCGCAAAATTTTCTATGTTAGCGACAACCTTGTGAAAAGACGACTCGCTTATACCCCGCAAAGCCGCGTATTCCGACGGGTTAGGCGAATCAAAAGAAACTCTGAGCCACTTAGCGTTGTAGAACGCCTCCGCCCTTTCTCCGTCCAAAAGCTGGCCGTTTGTAATAAGCGAAAGGTCTATGCTTCTTTCCTTCATCATATTTACAGCTTCGACAATATGAGGATATGTAAGCGGTTCGCCGCCGCCGGAAAAGGTTACGGCTTTAACTCCCATATCGCCCATATCGTTTATTATCTCGCGCATTTTTTCACGGGGAATCATATCCGTATGGCGTATGTTGTTGCGATTGTCTGTTTTGTTGTGTGTGTCCCCCGAACCGTAAGTGCAATAGGAACAATGATGATTGCAGATATTGGTGGGCTTCAAACGGATATAAAAAGGCGCAAATTGCTCATCCCGTCGGATTTTATCAAGCGCATCCCTATGATGAAATATTTTTAACGAACTGTACGGATTTGCCAATTAATTCACTCCCTTAACAGAATTGTATAAAACTATAGTAGCCGTTCACAGTGAACCCCTCCACCGCTTCGCGGTTCCCCCCCCCGGCGTTTCAATTCCCGGAAGCTCCACGCTCGGATGCCCCGCCAACCTTGAGCCGTCCTGATAAAAAGTGGCAAGTTCGGCTCGCGGAAAA
>JAFXOC010000068.1 GCA_017529085.1 Selenomonadaceae bacterium
CGGAAAGCCTTGCCGCTTCTAAACCGCCCCTAAAAGAAATCGCCTTTTGCTTTTTGAGCATCTCATAGACTTTGGCTCGATGCTCTTTACCGCAAGCAAGAAAATTGTTATCTTGGATAATATTCCCCGGTGCTACCTCTGCCAGTTCTCGCAATTTTCCTTCTCGCTTTGGCACAAAGCAAAATTGGCAATTATTACAACATCCTCGGCTGGTGAAGGTAACGCCCTCTTTGATATATCGCCCCGGTACAAATTCGCCCGTGCAGGGATCGTCAAAAGCAGGCCCGCCGATTTTGACAGGCTTATTTGTGGCTACTTCCCATGCGGATTATAATTGCCGCCCGCGCTCTATATCCCATGTAAAGATTACGACAATATGAACTTCGTCATGAGCGGGAATAAAAATCTCGAAAGGCGGCTCTCCGAAAAATGCGTATTCATCCGTAGGCGAAAAGGAAGTCTTACGAGGAAAGACCCTGATTATTTTCTTTTTCATACGCCCTCCTGTTATTATTCCCAAGGTTTATCACATACCGGGCAACGATTCCCGCTTAAATCTCGCTCTTTACCGCAAATAGGGCAACTGCCGTCATTCGTTCCTCCGTAGTAGCCCCAAAATTCTACGGTCTTGTTTTCCTCCGGCTCGTAAAAGTCTTGATAACCGCTGATGTCTTTGCATTTCATGGCGTACACCATAAAATAATCTTCGATTTCGCTGGGATTGTTGTTTTCTAGCCATTCTTCTATTTCATTCATGGTCGGCTGACGCTGACTGCCAGTAAATTTATAAATCGCTCTGCCCACATCGTCGAAGTCTCGCTCAAAAGTAATTTTATTTCTTGCCATAAGCCGCCCCCCTCAAATAAACAATGGCATTGCCATATTGTTTAGCATTTTCTCCTTGGCGGCGATATAGAAATTTTTATCCACCTCGAAGCCGTAAGCAATGCGTCCCGTTTCAGCACAGGCGCGGAGTGTGATACCGCTACCCGCGCAGGGATCAATGACTACATCGCCAGCATCCGTGAAAATCTCAATCAGCCTTTTTAGTAAATTCACAGGCTTTTGAGTGGGATGGATATTTGGAATTTCTTTGCCGTCATGCCGCCACTCGAACCAATACATAATCATGCGCCCGCCGTTATTGAATTTTGGCAGCTTATCACGATAAAGAACCATCGCAGTTTCCACCGCCCCAACAATTCTCATGTTGGCTTTTAGGGCTTGGGATGAACTTTTCTTGATAAAATAAATCGGGTAAGAGTTCATAAATCCGTGCTTTTTTCCATAGGCTTGCACCATCGGGATTTGTTGCCAAGCGCAAAAGACAATCATCGCCGGAGCTTTGCCCCTCTCCTTCGGCTCTTTTATTAGGAGCTTGGAGCAGAAATGGAAATACTCGGCAATGTTAAATTTTTCGTCCGTGCGGAAAAAGGATTTTCCTGCTTTGTCGCTTTCTCCGTTCTTATTGTCCCCCCCTACATACCACATAGGATTAGAACCATAGGCGGCATTACCGAGATTATAGGGAATATCGGCGATGACAAGCTGCGCTTTTGCCGGGATATTGTAGACCTTAAAATTTTGGAAATTATCGTTGTATAGTTCGCATTTTGTTGGCTTACTATTTGTCACCGCCGCCCGCCGCCTCCATCCTCATAATCTCTGCTATTCTCTTGCGATATTCCGTCAAATAAACTGCCCATTGTGATTTTCCTCATGGCATCGCCTCCTTTCCTCTGTGTATCTTTACAAGGGCGGTCAACCCGCCCCCTAAAGTTTATGCTCCTATGGTTAGTTCGCTGGTGTCGATAACTTCATCCGACCCGCCCGCGCTTGCCTTTTCGTCTTTTAGGTATCCATTACGCTCTAAAAGCTCTTTTTGACAGTCAAGCAATTTTTTCTTGTCTCTCTGATATTCTTCGACAATATCCGATGTCGGTTCTTTATCTGCGGGCGGTTGTTCGGCAAAGAGCGACATTTCCGCTCTCTCGCCTTTTATGTATCGCCACGCTTCTTCTTTCAATTTTTCGATGTCATCGGCAAGCTCATCGCTCCAACAAAATTCCTCCGTTAATGCATACTCCGGCTCTTGCGGTCTTGCGGGAGTATTTAATATCAGCGGGCTATTGGAATACTCCAGTTCCTTTTGCGCCGTGATAACCAAATAGCAATTCGGCGGTTTATCATCGGCGGCGTAGGTGAAGCTAATGCCGCTGGCAATCATTTTTTTCCTCGGAGTAACCAATCTCGCAAATGTCTGCGGCGTGTTTTGCCATTTTGCGGAAACACTCGATAAGTTCCGGGCGGGCTTGGTCTTTGCAAGATAAACTGTACTGATCCCAGTTTTGAGTTTTGGTCTGATACTTTTCCCAAGCAAACGACCATAAGCCTTTCTTGCATTTAACCTTTGTGATGCGCTTTGGCGAATCGCCCATATTCCTCCTCCTTCCATTCGGTGGATAACATCTTTTTCGAGGTATCTACTATGTGTGTATATAAGCTGTCAATCTCGCTTTCACGAATCACATTTCGCGCAAGTCCAATTTTGATTGATTTTGCCATAAGCATGGCAGAAGCTCTTATGATGTCCTCGCCCGAAATATCTCCTTTGACTTGAAGAAAAACAGACACGTCAACTGCAAGAGCCAATTTCAGATGCTTCATATCCGCTCACGCCTCCTTCTTCTGCGCCGCCAAATAGTTATTGGTGCGGTCAATAAGGTTTTGCAGATATTTTGCCGTGGCTTTGAGATTTTCCACTCCCTGCTTATTGCCACCTATAGCGATTTGCCGCTCGGCGGCCCCTGCATAGTTTTCTTGAAGGGCGGTCAACTCATTAAGGACAGTTTCAAAGGCATAAGTCCTCGCCTTGTCTTTGATTTCTTCCTCGCTCGGCTCTTCTTCGGTTTCATCGGTGGGAGTTTCTTCTTCGCCATCCATGCCCTCGGCGATTTCTTCCTCA
>JAFXOC010000641.1 GCA_017529085.1 Selenomonadaceae bacterium
CTGGCAGTCACCATAACGCCGCCGTCAAAGCCGTAAAAACTCGTCGCGAAATATATCATCTCGGTGCCGATAAGTCCCGCCGAACTGACATCGGCGCCGCTTTCCGTCAGCCCTTTAACAAGCGCATCCGTCAGGCTCTTACTAGATAGTCTTATGTCGTACCCGACCACGACATTTTTCATATCAAACAATCCGGGTAACGCTCGACCTATCCTATACGCTATTTCCTCGTTTATGTTCTCGGGATAAATTCCCCTCACGTCAAAAGCCCCAAAGGCTTCCGTAGTAATGTTCATGCTACATCCTTTTTAACACTTCAAAATTAAAGCCATAAATACCAAATCATTCTCTCCCGCATTTTCTATGCCGTGAAAATCCCCGTCGGCGCAGAACGTTGTCTCTCCCGCTTTTACCTCGTAAACTTCATCGTTATCCGTATATTTTGCAATTCCTTCCAATATGTGATAGGTCTCCGTAGTACCAACGTGTTGATGCTTTCCTATAGACGCGCCTTTTGGAATAGTCACTTTCGCAAACATCTGCGCGCCTTCTCCTAATTCTTTTGCCGTAAGCACCCGTTCAATAGAAATTTTTCCTTTGCCGCCCGCTTTCTTTTCCGCTATCTCAATTTCAGATTTTATAACCGCCATTAAAAATGCCCCCTTTATAAATTTTGATTCTTATGATAAGATATATTCGCTAAAAAGTCAATTTTTCCTGCAAGCGAGGGTATTATGGTTTATTTTCTGAAATTCTGCGCAAGTTTTATCTTGCCTCCGGGGATATTTTTCCTCTTGTTGTTTTGGATTTCATATTATGTATATAAAAAAATTCGAGCGACAAAAGCAGCGCTGTTTATATTTTGTGTTACATTTTCGTTTTATTTGCTCTCGACAAATTTGGTGGCGGGATTTTTAATAGGCAGCCTTGAAAGTGTTTACGAGCCGCCTAAAGACATTGAAGGCGACGTTATCGTAATGCTGGGCGGCGGCGCGTTTGCCGATACCCCAGACATCGACGGGGAAGGTACGCTCTGCGCCGCGCCATCGGCGAGACTCTTAACCGCGCTTCGTCTATATCACAAGCTAAACGTCCCCATAATTTTATCCGGTGGTCAGGTTTATGAGGACACGGGCGCCGAAGCGAAGATTGCAAAACGCTTGTTGCTTTCGCTTGGAGTGCCGGCCAACGATATTATAACCGAGGATAAAAGCGTAAATACCACGCAAAACGCAAAATTTACGTCAAAAATAATGAATGAACGGGGATTTGAGCGTCCCATCGTGGTGACGAGCGCATTTCACATGCGTCGGGCTATGTTAAATTTTAAAAACTTCGGCTACGAAGCGGTTCCTATGCCGACGGATTATATGTCGAGCAAGCGGCGGATTTTTCACTATACGAAGTTAAGACCGCAGTCCGAAGCGTTATATCAAAGCGTAACGGTGTTTCAGGAACTATTGCGCACAAAAGTTACTGAGCTGACGGGAAGGTAAATATGGCGGTAAAAAAACTGACGGAAGGGGATCCTCAAAAACTCATTTTTGCATTTACAATCCCCTTAATATTAGGCAACGTGTTTCAGCAGCTCTACGCCTTTGTTGACACGTTTATGGTCGGGCGGTTCTTGGGTGTAAAAGCTCTTGCCGCCGTAGGTTCAACAGGCGCGTTGATGTTCTTGGTATGGGGCTTTATAGGCGGATTTACCACGGGGCTTTCAATTTGCGCGGGACAGCGTTTTGGCGCGAGGGATCGCTCGGGAGTCAGAAAAAGCGCCGCAACTTCCGTTTGGATTTGCGTCGCTCTGACACTCGTCGTGTCTATAGTAGGTTATGTTACTTGCAGAGATTTATTGATATTCATGGAAACCCCTGCGGAAATTTTAGAAGGCGCGTACGATTTCATATCCGTGGTATACGTCGGCAGTTTCGCCTTTATATTTTTGCAGCTTCAAACAAACTTAATGCGCGCCCTTGGAGACAGCAAAACTCCCACATATATTCTCGCAATTTCCCTTACGCTAAACATAATCTTTGAGCCAATCGCAATCATCGTACTAGACGGCGGCATATTCGGAGCGGCGCTTGCAATCGTTGTGGCGCAGACAATCGGGAATTTGTTGGCGGCGTTTTATATAAACAAAAAAATTTCGGTACTGCACACCCGTTACGTTGATTGGAAAATAGATTGGGGCATTATGTGGGAACATTTAAAGCTCGCTCTGCCTATGGGGTTTCAGCTTTCCATAATAGCCGTAGGCGCAGTCATACTTCAAATTGCGCTGAATAATTTGGGACCTATTGCGATTGCGGCGTATGCGGCGGCGCAGAAGGTGGAAACCGTCGCGGCGATGCCAATGATGTCCTTTGGTATTGCGATGGCGGCGTATACGGCGCAAAATTACGGCGCAAAAAACTATGACCGTATACACGACGGCATAGTAGCCTGCGTAAAAATGTCCGTGTCTTTTGCCATAATCGTGGGGATAACGCTTATTTTATTTGGGCACTACTTAATTGAACTCTTTGTAGGCGAAGGGTTTCAAGCCGCCGAAGTAGTAGAGAGCGGAAAAATTTACCTTCTCACAAACGGCGCAAGTCTCTGGCTGCTGTCATTAATGTTTATCTTCAGAAACGTCCTGCAAGGTTTGGGAAAAGCTATGGCGCCAACCATAACCGGCGTTATCGAACTCTTTATGAGAGCCGCCGCGGCTATTTTACTAATCCCGCTCTTTGGTTTCACGGGAGCGTGTTTTGCTAATCCCCTAGCTTGGATAGGCGCGGTAATTCCGTTGTTGATTGCATACTATTATGTAAAGAAACGATTGTTTTATTGAAAGGTATCTCTAATATCTTATTTTTGCTCTCTACATGCCGCTTTGGATGGGGGAGATATTAAAGAAATCAAATAGAGGTGGACGAAATGAAAAAGCAGAAAATACTATTGGTAGCAACCGGCGGTACCATCGCGGGAACAGGGGATATTAAGGGAGAATATGAAGCAGGGACGATACCGGGGAGCAGATTGTTAGATTCGGTTAAAGACGTATTCGACGTAAGTCAAGTGGATGTGCAAGAACTCTTTGCCATAGATAGTAAAGACATGAACGAAAATATGTGGCAGGAAATTCTGATTTGCGTTAAAAATTTTTTGGCAAAAGACGACGCTGCGGGGGTTGTAATCACTCACGGCACGGATACGATGGCGGAGACCGCTTTTTTCTTAGAATACACTATTGATACCGATAAACCTGTGGTGCTGACCGGCGCAATGCGCCCCGCAACGTCTCTTTCCGCGGACGGTCCGATGAATTTATGGAGCGCATTGGAGGTTGCCGCGAATAGGGAGTCTAAAAATCGCGGCGTATTGGTTGTGATGAACGGAGAGATACATAGCGCGGCTTATGTGGCGAAAATCATGCGAAACGACGTGTCCGCTTTTGCTTCGATAAACACCGGAGCCATAGGCTCGGTGCTTAACGGGGAGGTAAAATATTTTTTTCCCAAATCCAGACCCAAGCATAAAATCTACAAGATAGAAAAGGAAAAGAAGTTGCCATTCGTGCCTATCATTTACTCTTACGCAGGGGACAAC
>JAFXOC010000011.1 GCA_017529085.1 Selenomonadaceae bacterium
AAAATGATTTTTTGTGCCGTTCACGGTCAACCCCTCCACCGCTTCGCGGTCCCCCTCCCCTTTCAGGGGAGGCTAAAAAGCACTGTTGAATTGACTTCTCTGAAAAGTGAGATGTGCAAATGTTGAAGGGATGCCAAAAAAATTTTTTTATTAAAGTTTTTTCTCTTTCTCTTTCTTTGCTTCTTTCTTTCTCTTTCTCTTTTTTACAAAAAAGAGAAAGAGAAAGAAAGAAGGAATTCAATTCGTCAAACTGCGAATAGGGGCGGGGATGCGCCCGCCTCTTGCGATGAACGCGTCGCTTTTAAATTTGTCGTTTAGTTTCATTATTGGAGCGGAGCCTAAAAGACCGCCGTATTCAACCGTTTCGCCGGCTTTTTTCCCGGGTACGGGAATAATGCGGACGGCGGTTGTCTTGTTGTTCATCATGCCTATGGCGGCTTCGTCCGCTATGATGGCGGAAAGGGTGGCTTCCGACGTATCGCCCTCGACGGCTATCATGTCAAGACCCACGGAACAAACGGAGGTCATAGCTTCAAGTTTTTCTATGGAGAGAGAACCGGCTTTAACGGAGGCAATCATGACCTCGTCTTCGCTGACGGGGATGAACGCGCCGGAAAGTCCGCCAACGTGTGAACTTGCCATAAGTCCGCCTTTTTTTACCGCATCGTTTAAAAGAGCGAGAGCCGCAGTTGTCCCAGGCGCGCCGCAGGACTCAACGCCCATCTCTTCCAAAATCCTCGCTACGCTGTCCCCTACGGCAGGAGTTGGCGCCAGCGATAAGTCGATTATTCCAAAAGGCGCGCCTAAGCGTCGGGATGCTTCTTTTGCAACCAACCCGCCGACACGGGTTATCTTAAAGGCTGTTTTTTTGATGGCTTCCGCTATTTCGGTAAAATCTGCGCCCTTCAAATTTTCAAGGGCGTGTTTTACAACACCCGGACCGCTTACCCCAACGCTTACAACGGTTTCCGCTTCGCCAACACCGTGGAACGCTCCCGCCATAAAGGGATTGTCGCCGGGCGCATTGCAGAATATCACCAGCTTGGCACAGCCTAAGGCGTTTTTATCTCGGGTAAGTTCTGCGGTGCGCTTTATGGTGCGCCCCATTTCCGCCACGCAATCCATGTTGATTCCCGCTTTGGTGGAAGCTAAGTTCACCGATGAACAAACTATATCGGTTGTAGCGAGGGCTTCGGGAATAGAATTTATAAGAACCCTATCCCCCTTTGTAAACCCTTTTTCAACTAAAGCGGAAAACCCGCCGATAAAGTCTACGCCCACTTCCTTTGCCGCCTTGTCCATCGTTTCCGCAACGGGTACGAAACTGTCGGTGCGCGTAGCTTCTGCGGCTATTGCAATGGGAGTTACCGAAATTCGCTTGTTTATAATGGGAATACCGTATTGGGCTTCGATTTCTTCGCCGGTTTTTACCAAAAATTCCGCTCGTCTTGTTATCTTTTCATAAATGTTCTTGCAAAAATTCTCTAAGTTCGGGTGGGCGCAATCCCTTAAAGATATTCCCATTGTGATTGTACGGACGTCAAGTCTGTACTCGGTTATCATCTGGTTGGTTTCCAAAATATCGTCAACGGTTATCAATTCAATCCCGCCTTCATATTCGGTGCATCACGTTAAAAATATCCTCGTGCTGCGCCTTTATCTCCACGTTTATCTTTTCGCCCTCGTCCTTCAAAGCCTTCTGAAGCTCCGTAAGACTCATCTTGCTCTCGCTGATTTCGGCGATTAAGAGCATATTGAAAAAGCCGTCCATGATATTTTGGTTGATGCTTAAAATGTTTACGTTGTTGTCGGCAAGAATTTTCGTCACCATAGCTATTATGCCTACTCTGTCCTTACCAACCACGGTCACAACCAATTTCATAGAATCCCTCACTTTTCGTCTATCAGCGCCACTAACTCGTCATAATCCTTTTTGAGCCGCGCATACTCGTCCGCAATCTCCAAAGCGGCAAGCACTGCTATTTTGTTTCCCAGGAAACTGCCGGTTTTCGTAGCTACTTCCTGCATTTTTTCATCTACCATCTTCGCAATGCTCTGCACATATTCTTCGTCATTGTCGGTGCGAAGCGGGTAAGACACGCCGTATATCTCGACAGTCACCCTTTTCGGCTCTTTGTTAGCCGTTTTCTTTGCCATAATTTTCTCCCGGCGCATCTACGCCCGAAGTTCTGCGTTAAACTTCGTCTTTACTCCGTTCAATATATCATTAAATGCCGCATCCGCTTCTTCGTCCGTAAGAGTTTTATCGGGGGAGCGGAAAGTCATGGTAAACGCAAGGCTCTTTTTGCCCGCCTCAATTTGCTTGCCTGCATACACGTCAAAGAGAGTCGCGCCTTTAAAGTATTTACCGCCGCATTTTTCAATGACAGTCAAGACCTCGCCTGCGGATACCGTTTCTTTTACGAGCATTGCAAGGTCCCTGGTAATGGCGGGATATTTGGGGATAGGCTCGAATTTGTAGTTATTCTTGCGGTACTTCATCAAAACATCAACGGACATCTCAAAGACAAAGGTGGGATTTTTCGCCCCGAAAGCCACCGCTACGCTCGGATGAATTTCCCCAAATGTAGCGATTATTTCCCTGCCTTTTTTGAATACTGCGCTTTTCCCCGGATGAAGCATAAAATGGTCTGCTTTTTCAACGGTATAGTTCGTTATTCCAAGAAGGTCGAGGGCGTTTTCAACAACGCCTTTCACATCGTAGAAATCGTAATTTGTCTGCTTTTCGCTCCACGAAACATCGTTCCTCTTTCCCGTAAAAAGTCCGGCTATCATCTGATTTTCCGTAGGAAGTTCCGTTACCGGCTGACTTTTCGGGAAAAACACCGGCGCAATCTCAAATATCGCAAAATCTTCGTTCTTACGGGAAAAATTCCTTGCGGCTGTTTCCATTATATTCGTCAAAAGCGTGGTGCGAACCAGAGGATATTCTTCCGTCAACGGGTTCATAATCTTAATGGCGTTCATCAGCTCGCTGTCTTCGGGAACGCGAATTTTTTTCAGCAGTTCGGGATGGGTAAAGCTGAAAGAAAGGGTCTCCGTCATGCCAAGACGAGAGAGAATATTTCTCACCTCGCCCATAAACTCGCCCCGTTCGCTCTCAACCCCGCGAATTACTTCGCCTTTGGGCATGGTCGAGGGGATATTTTCAAAACCGTAAATTCTGGCGATTTCTTCCGAAATATCTTCCATCCTAGAAATATCGTTTCGCCATGTGGGAACCGTTGCGATATAGTATTCGCCGTATTCGATAACGGAAAATCCTAGGTTTTCAAGGATTTCCTTCATTTTCTCGCCAGGAATATCCGTCCCCAAACGGGCGTTTATCTCTTCGACCTTGAATGCGACTTCCCTTTCGTCCTTTTCCATTGGATAAGCGTCAACAATGCCCTTAGCCGTCTTGCAAGCTCCCATATCCTCAAGAAGTTGCGCCGCCCTGTCAAGCGCCTTGCAAGTGGAGGTAACGTCAACCCCCCGTTCAAACCTGCCGCTGGCTTCCGTATGCAGTCCGCAACTTCTGGCTGTGCGGCGAATGCTTGCGCCGTTAAATGCGGCGGCTTCCAATATAATGCTTGTGGTGTTCTCGGTGACTTCGCTTTCAAAACCGCCCATTACGCCGGCGAGTCCCGCCGCTTTCTCCGCGTCCGCTATAACGAGTTCGCCGCCTTTGGCGAGCCTTGAGGAATCGTCAAGCGTATGCAAATTCTCGCCTTCGACGCTGCGTCTTGCGGTAAGGCTGTGTCCCGCAACATGGTCGTAATCGTAAGCGTGCATCGGCTGCCCAAGTTCCACCATCACGAAATTCGTTACGTCAACCACGTTGTTAATCGAACGAATACCCGCTCCTGCAAGCCTTTCCTGCATCCAATGAGGAGAAGGAGCGATTTTTACGTCGCGCAAAACTCTCGCCGAAAAACGTGAACAGAGGTCAACGGCGTCAACGCCTATTTTTACCAAGTCTGAAGCGGATTCATCCCCTTCTTCTTTGCATTTTATCTCAGGGAAATGCGGTTTATTCCCCGTCAATACGGAAATTTCCCTTACAATCCCAAAGACGCTGAAGCAATCGGCGCGGTTTGCGGTAAGCTCAAATTCCAAAATAACGTCGTCAAGCCCCAAAACCTTCGCCACAGGCGTTCCGATTTCCACATCGTCCTTTAAAATGTAGATGCCGTTAAGTTCTGCTTCGGTCATCTTAGACGTGTCTAATTTAAGTTCCCCCGCCGAACACATCATTCCCAAAGACTCCACGCCTCTTAACTTTCCCTTTGAAATCTTCTGACCGTTGGGCAAATGCGCGCCAACCTGCGCCACCGGCACCATCTGCCCGGCTTTCACATTCTGTGCCCCGGTCACTATCTGCAATAATTCCTCTTTACCGATATTTAATTTGCAGATATTAAGATGATCCGAATCCGGATGCTTTTCTACGCTCTCAATCTTACCCGCTATAACCTTCTCAAGTCCCTCGTCCATACGAAGCACTCTTTCAACCGGCACTCCCGCCATGGTGAGTTTATCAGCCAA
This sequence comes from Selenomonadaceae bacterium, assembly GCA_017529085.1. Taxonomy (GTDB): domain Bacteria; phylum Bacillota; class Negativicutes; order Selenomonadales; family Selenomonadaceae; genus RGIG9201. The sequence continues at coordinate 4,549 of JAFXOC010000011.1, forward strand.
ATCCTCCGCCGTTAAATCAAAATCTATATAATCTTTCAACCATTTTATAGATACTTGCATAGTTCTCCTTTTCTTTCTTGGGGCTTCGCCCCAAACCCCACAAGGGGCGCCGCCCCTTGACCCTGCCAAAGGGCGCAGCCCTTTGGAATCCCGGTTATTTTATTTTTTCTTAGAATTTATTTAAGAATCTAACATCATTATCATAGAAAAGTCTTAAATCGTCTATGCCATAAGAAAGCATGGCGATTCTTTCGACGCCCAACCCAAAAGCGAAGCCCGAAACTTTCTTGTAATTATAACCGCTCATTTCCAAAACCCTTGGATGCACCATGCCTGCGCCCAAAATCTCAAGATACCCCGTGCCTTTGCATACGCGGCAACCCTTTCCGCCGCACATGACGCAAGATATGTCAACTTCCGTGCTCGGCTCCGTAAAGGGAAAGAAACTCGGACGGAAACGGACTCCAACCTGTTTTTGAAAAATTTCTCTGAGAGCAAGTTCAAGAGTTCCCTTTAAATCCGCAAATGTAATCCCCTTATCAATGACAAGCCCTTCAACTTGAGTAAACATTGGGGAATGTGTAGCGTCGTAGTCGTCCCTTCTATACACTCTGCCCGGCGCTATCATGCGAATAGGCTCGTTGTTCTTATGCGCCTTCATGGTGCGCGCCTGCACGGGAGAAGTTTGCGTACGCATTAAAATTTCTTCCGTGATGTAGAAGGAATCCTGCATATCCCTTGCAGGGTGATCTTTTGGAAGGTTTAAAAGTTCAAAGTTGTAATAATCCTCCTCAATTTCGGGACCTTCTTCGATAGAAAAGCCCATGCGGAGAAAAATTTCTTTTATACGGTTAAGGGTGAGCGTGATAGGATGAAGATGCCCTAAACGCGGAGCGCGACCCGGCAAAGTTATGTCTATGGTTTCGTTTTCAAGTCTATCTTGAAGCTCGTTTTCCTTTAAAACTTCGTTCTTCGCCTGAATTTCTGTTTCTATCAAAGTTCTGGCTTCGTTGACAAATTTTCCGACTTTCGGCTTTTCTTCTGGGGATAAATCCTTCATAGAGCGAAATATCGCCGAAAAAGAGCCTTTTTTTCCTAAATATTTAACCCGTATATCGTCCAAGTCCGCAAGCGACATAGCCTTTTTTACGGCTTCTATCGCCTCCGTTTGTATGTTTTTTATCTGTTCTTCCATTGTTTCCTCCTCGTTCCCATAAGAGAACCTTTGATTTTCTTTTTAATTTTTAGAAGTTACCTTTTGAGAATACTATTCAAGTAAATTTCGACAAAAATTCTCTTCTTCCTTTATTTTTAGGTAAAATAAAATATAAAATTTTATTGACAATTATTCTCATGTATTTTATAATGATAAAGGTTTTTAAATAGGAAATATTTTCATTTTAGGAGGGAAGATATTTTGGGCAAGGAAACCTTCGAGCGGATTATGGGACTTCATGCAGCTCCGACATTGGCGGGTTCCAAGCCCGGCAGTCTGATTTCTTTCAAGAAAAGCAATTTTGAGGACTTTGAAAATCTTCTCGCCGCATACAAAAAATGTTTTGCTTGCAAGGGAATATCAATATATAGACTTTCGGAAAATTACGAATACGTACACATATTCTTTTACAGAGAGGAACTTTTAAAAGAGGCGCTTGAACAAGAAACTGCCGTGGCAATTTTATTGTCTCGCGGATATTCGTCTTTATCTCTGTCTTGTATCCTTGCAAAGTTAAAACAAAATTTTTGCGAAAAAGACGATTTTCCCCACGAGATTGGACTTTTCTTAGGTTATCCGCCCGAAGATGTCAAGGGGTTCATCGAACACAAGGGTCAAGATTTTTTGGTAAGCGGGTATTGGAAGGTTTACTCAAACGAAGCGGAAACGAAAAAAAATTTCGAAAAATATGCGTGTTGCACGCGCGAATTTTGCGACAAGTTATCCGCAGGCGTAAGTTTTGCGGAACTTTTAACGGCTTGTTAGGGGCATTTCTAAAAATTCATTTTTAATGGCTCCCCGCCCCTTCGGGGCGGGGAGCCACCAGAGAAATTAAATAGTTTTTAGAGGTTGCCATAAATTTAAAACATGGAGGAATGGACATGAGTAAAGTGGCGGTTGTGTATTGGAGCGGGACGGGTAACACGGAAGCGATGGCGAAAGCGATTGCGGACGGCGTTAAAGAAGCGGGCGCAGAAGAAGCCTTACTTGAAGTAAGTAATTTTTCCGCAGAAAGAATAGCCGATTATGACGGCGTTATCTTCGGTTGCCCCGCCATGGGTGCGGAAGAGCTGGAAGAAGACTCGTTTGAACCGATGTGGAAAGAAGCCGAAGGCAAAATTAAGGACGTTCCTGTGGCGCTTTTCGGTTCCTACGGCTGGGGCGGCGGCGAATGGATGAAAACTTGGGAAGAAAGAGCCAAAACAGCGGGCGCAAAGCTATTCGGCGATGGGCTTATAATCGAAAATACCCCCGATGACAATGGTTTAGCAGATTGCAAAAAGTTTGGAAATGATTTTGCAAAGTCGATTTAAAGAATAGGACAAATAAATAAAGCGGGAAAGACGTTCGTCTTTCCCGCTTTATATTTAAACGAGATTTTTTACTTCACATATCCCATAAGACCCGGCAACCACAAGGAGAGCGCGGGGATATAGGTAACAAGCAAAAGTACCACGATTATCGCGACAAAATACGGCATCAGCCATTTTACCACGGATTCAAGCTGTACTCCGCCGACTTTAACACCAACGAATAGAGTTGTGCCGACAGGCGGCGTTATCGTACCGATACAGAGGTTCAGTATCATGAAGATACCAAAGTGAATCGGATCGACTCCTAGAGCCGTGCAAACGGGGAGGAAAATCGGCGTAAAGATAAGGCAGGCGGGAGTCATATCCATAAACGTGCCGACAACTAAGAGAAGCACGTTTATGATAAGCATAATGGCGATGGTGGATTCGGTAATGCCCAAAAGTCCGTCGGATACGGCTTTAGGAATACCCGTGAACGCCATAATCCAGCTCATTATGCTCGACGTACCGATAAGGAAGATGATAATGCCCGTCATTTCCGCGCTTTCTTGCAGAATACGAGGCAAATCTCCCCAAGTGATGGATTTGTAGTAGTAAAGGGATAGTAGCAAACTATACACAACGGCGACGACGGAACCTTCCGTTGCGGTAAAGATACCCGTTATAATACCGCCGATAACGATAACGATAAGAAGAAGGCAAGGAATAGCCTCTAAAACAATCTTAGTGGCTTCGCTCATGCTGAAAGTGGTTTTGCTGGTGTACCCATACTTTTTCGCCATGAAGTAAGCGACCATCATACAGGCAAGACCCCACAAAATGCCGGGGATATAACCCGCCATAAAGAGCGCCGCGACGCTGGTGCCGCCTGACACAAGCGAATAGGTAATCATGATGTTGCTTGGGGGAATGAGAAGACCGGTAGGCGCCGTTGCGATATTCGTCGCCGCGGAGAAATTGGGATCGTAACCGTCTTTTTTCTCAACGGGACCTATCATGGAACCCATAGCGGAAGCCGCCGCAGTACCGGAACCCGAGATAGAACCAAAGAGCATATTTGCGACAACGTTGGTTTGAGCCAAAGCGCCGGGAGTTCTGCCGGTGACGAGTTTTGCAAGATTGATGAGACGTTCCGCGATGCCGCCTCTGTTCATAATGCTGCCCGCTAAGATAAAGAAGGGAATAGCCAAAAGGGAGAATATGGAAATACCCGAAAACACGCGCTGAGCGCCGGTTAAAACCGCCGCGTCAAAGGCGAGCGTCGGAAGTATCGCCGCTATGGATGAAACCGCAAGGGCGATCGCTATAGGCATGCCGATGGCAAGCAAGAACAAAAGGGTAACTAATATAATAAGACCCGAAAATACAGCTATACTCATCTCATCACCTCATTCCTTCGCTTCGCGCATTTTGCGCCTGTCAACGCCGTTCATAATATCTATGATGTTTAAAACGCCGTAGATACAAATGAGCGCGCCGGTGATGGGAACCACCGTATAGACAGTACCCATGGATATACCGAGGGACGCCGTTTTCTGACTCATGGTGAGCGCCATAATGGTCATGCCGCCGTAGAAAAACACGATAGCGGAAACTATAACGGTCAAGCACTCAATACCCGCATCCAAAAGTTTCTTCGGGGTGCCGGTGAGTTTATCCGCCAAAAACGCCACTCTCATGTGATCGCGTTTACCAAAAACGTAAGCGGAGACGAGAAGCGACATCCATGTGAAAGCGTAAGTCAAAAGCTCCTCGGAAATGGTACTGGGGCTGTTAAAGACGTAACGGGTGACAATCTGATATGTGCCTATAACCACCATTGCGGCGAAGATAAAGCAACAAACGGCGGAGAGCACCTTGTCTATGGTGTTTCTAATTGTTTCCAGCATTTACTTCGCCCCCTTTTTCTCTTTTTCTACTTTTTCATTGACTTTTTGGATATAGTCATAATATTCCTTGATTGAAGGATTGTTCTTTACAATCTCATCCTGCAAGGGGAGCATTTTTTCTCTGAACTTGGACATATCCACGTTGAGGAACGTGACTTTCTGTTGTTCGATAGCGTATTTCTTAGCCTCTTCAACCTGTTTTTCCCACTCTTTAAGCTCCACTTCCGTGGAATATTTAAA
>JAFXOC010000642.1 GCA_017529085.1 Selenomonadaceae bacterium
ACCAAATATCTTTTAAATTAAAGGATTCGATACAGTAAAAGATACCCATAGAATCTAAACTTTCATGCAAGTATTCGGGAAAATTGGCGTGAGTTTTGTCTAAATGAAAATATAATCCTTCGTGGTAATATCCGTTGACTTCCCCTTGAATATCCTGCATCAAATACTGCTTCATGCTCTTTCTTGAACTACACCAACTCTTTGTATATGTTTTTATTTCTTCCGCCGCTTCTTTTTGATTAAAGCAAATCAGACGGCGCACATGACGAAACGGGATATTCTCAAACATCGAATAATACAGGTTTGAATCAAGAATATCTCTCAAAGATATAACATACACATTCTTATTGTTGATATGAATACTGTTATCGCCAAATTTAAAAACATTGTTTTGAGTCAGCAAATAATCCAAATAAATCGGAACTTTAGGCATTACTATGGAATCATCCCCCAAAGTTAAAGAGAACGAAATAAAATTCAACAGATTTTGGTATTCCAAAATTTGAGCGGGAGCGACCTTGGATAATTCCATGTAAATTTCGTTTACGACATACATAAAATAATCAATATCGTTCTTTGAGTTTATTTTTAACTTCTGCTCGTCGAATTTTATAATATTTTCGACCTTGGTTTTATTGCCTGACATAAAAGGATTCCAAAGAATCACCAAATAATCCATACTATACGCCGCTCTTCCGTTTACAGCGGGATAATATTGATGTTCGGCGGTAATCATCCAACCTCGCATAAATTCCGGAAATTTAAGCGGAACGCCCTTTTTATAAGGCGTGTACGCTATTACGGAAAAATAACTTCCCCCGCGCTGTCGCATAACGGTAGGGCGTGTCAACGCCCCATACGCTACCCATTCGCCAATATTGTTATCATCTATTTCGGAAATTTCAAAATCAGTAAATAATCCCATATCTTATCGCCTTTCTATTTGAGTTTTGTATATATTTTAAACCAAAAATTTTTAAAAAATTCTTATAAAATGGATAATGTTATTTTTTTACGAAACCACATAAAAAAGGCTGTCCGCAGACAGCCTTTTTTATATACACTAACTATAATTATAGGTATTGGTGTGGTGTTTCTGAAACATGAACAGGTTCTAAAGGATTCCCTTCGTTTGTCCAAAAATATATTTTATAACCGAAAAGCCTAATTACTACCGGCATAATTCCAACTCCGTATCTTCTTTAGAACACTCAAGAATCATATCTTGAAGATGTAACATTTTTTTATGATAACGAACAGCTTCTTTAGTTGAAAAGCCTATAACTTTTTCCATGTCCCCATTAGGCAATTTACACTCCATACTATCAAAATCATCACGTTTATCGTTCCAACGCTCAAATTTAACAATCACATAATTTTCATCGCCATTTTTCCTTAAATCTGAATACACAATCTCCGTTCCATCCGAAAGCGTTAAAAATGGATAAAGCATAAAAATCACTCTCTCTACTTAAATTATGATACTATTTCTAAAAATTAGGATAAAAAATCAATCTTTTAATGTGACATAAAGGTTAATTCGCTAG
>JAFXOC010000643.1 GCA_017529085.1 Selenomonadaceae bacterium
ACGAGGAAAACAATGCCGTAAAAGAGTTGGCGGGTCACGACGCGGCGCTTTTGTCATTGGAACGGGCGCTCAAGGGGAAACTACTCTTATTCGCTAGAAACGATGCGCTTTTAAGGGAGAATGAGGATATTTTTCGCTTTTTTAAAAAGTTTACCGCGGAAAACGAGGAGTTTAACCATATATTGTTCGCAAAAACGACCGGCGAATATTTTGAATCCCCGAAATTTACCCGCGAAAAACAGTTTGACCCCAGAAACACCGTATGGTATAAGGATGCAATCGCCGCCGGCGAGAGCGGCATGACCCTCGTTATGGGTCCTTTTGAAGGCTTGGACGGAGCGTCAAGAATAACTTTTTATTCCATTGTCAACCCTTGGGGAGATACTTACGGAGTTGCCGGCATATCTGTTGATTTTGCCAAACTTATGAATATGACGGGGGATACCGAAAACATATTGGTATTAGATGATAGAGACACGGTTGTTTTCGCGAGGGATTTTTCGGGAATACTATTTAAGAAGCTGCAAGATGCGAATTTGGGAGATTTGTCGCTATTGGGGCAGAAAACCGAAGGTATAAGCAAATGTGAGGTAAACGGAAAAAATACCATCGTTACGGTATATAAATCCGGAGTTACGAAGCTTAAGTATATCAAGCTTTCAGACGAAGACGCCGTTATGAAAAGCGCGAGAAGTATGCAAATTTCAATGCTTATCGCCTTTGCTCTCGCTCTCTTTGCCGCTTTTTTCGGAAGCCGCGTCTTGATGAACAGGATAAAACGGTCATTTAAAAGTATTGAGGAAGAGGCGGAGGCGATTGAAGCTGGACGACTCGATGAAGTTGGATCATTAAAGAATTCGCACGACGAAGTGGGCAGAATTTCTTTTGCCTTTGGGAAGATGGCGGGTTCGGTGAAGAGTCGCCTTATGACTATGGAAACGGAAAGCCAAAATTTGCGCGGGATTTTGCGGGACGTGACCGATAGGCTTGATGTTATAACGGAAAATTTTGCCAAACTGCAGACTCTGCCGGAAACCTTAAACAATACGGCTGAAGCTCAAAATATAAGCGTAAAATCCGCAGCTAGCGAAATAGAGGAGTTGGCGCAAAATTTTGAAGCTCTCGCAAAAAAAGAGGAGAGTGGACTTGAGGCGATAAAGGAAGTAGACAAATCGTTACTGGAATTACTTAATCAAATTGATGTAAATATGATGAAACAGTCTGAAGCAGCTAAAGCAGAGACTGAAAGATTTGCGGCGGAGCTTAAGAATATATCGCAAAATATATGCGATGTTTTTAGCAAAATCGAAGACGCGGCGGGGGAACTCACACTTCACGCATTATCTGCTGCTGTGGAATCCGCAAGAGGCAACGAAGGCAGAGAAAAATTCGCTCAAATCGCCGAAGATATGCGAAAACTTTCGAAAATCGTTGAAGTTACCGCTAAAGAAGGAAAAAAATCCGCTTCGACCATAATTGAAGTCAAAAGCGGCGAATATCAAGCGTTAGATATAAGAGACAAATTGCAAGAAACCGTTGATAAAGCAAAAGAAGCGGAAAAAACTTTAGAGGAAACGGAAAAAATACGCCGCCGTTTGGAGGTTGCGGGAAAAAGCGCAAAGGCTTCGGCGTACGATGTGACTTTAAGGGAAAAGGAGACGCTTGCCGCAATTGATAGTATAAGAGAGGCATTAAGCGAGGAAGCTAAGCAAATTGCAGAAACCAGAGAAATTGCAAAAGCAGCATTACCGTATGAAAAATGAAAAAGCGGGTGAAGTGTCAAACTCGCGGTAACCCAAGTAAAAATATTTTTGTCAATCACTATATCAATAGACATTTTGAAATTATGTGATATAATAAGTGTGATTTAAATTTGAAAGGAGTTTTTATATGCCTATCACAAAAGAGATGGGGATTTTGGAAGTGGTGCAGAACCATCCTGAAACCATCGAAGTTTTTGCAAATTCCGGTATGGGTTGTATCGGTTGCGCCGCTGCCCATTTTGAAAATATCGAACAGGGCGCATTGGCTCACGGACTTGACATTGACGCTTTAATCGACAATCTGAACAAGGCCGTAGCAAGCTAAAAACTGTCGCATTATTTTTAAATATTGCCAGACTGTAGACAAAACGGATTTTCCTCGAAAATGAGGAAAATCCGTTTAATTTTTGTTACTATGAAATAATATAAATACTTAATTCAAAACAACCAATATTTTATTGATGCGAGCGCGGTCCATTGACAGGACTTCAAAGGAGAAAGTTTCCCAGGTTACTTTTTCGCCGCGTTTTGGGATATAACCGAAAAGAGCTGTGACAAAACCGCCCATTGTCTGAAAGTGACCGCGATCTTCTTTGGGTAGTGCGCTGAGATCAAATTTTTCTTTAAATTCGTCTATGGGGCATAAACCTTCTAATGACCAAGAGTTTTCCCCTTGTTTTGTAATGGGGGAAGCTTTTTTTTCTTCATGTGGGGAATCCTCGCCGATAAGTTTCAAAAGTATATCCTCAAGAGTTATAAATCCGACTACGCCGCCGTATTCGTCTATGACTAAAGCTTCATGAACGCCGCTGTCGCGAAATTTTTCCATTATGCGTAGGGCTTCCATTGAGCGGGGAATAGTCATAGGTTTTTTTATGAAATCTTGCAGATGAATGGATTTTTTCTTTAAAGCCGCCGATAACAGTTCCCGTCCGTAAATAAACCCCGGTTCTTCGTCTAAACTGCCGCGACCCGTTGCGAATACCGCCATGGGATTTTCTTCAATCTTTTGAAGGTTTATCTTATCGCTGTCGTCCAAATCTAACCAGAGCATTTCAAGACGCGGCGTCATAAGGGTGTACGCGGTTTGGTCTCCGAGATAGAAAATGCTTTCCACTAAATCCTGTTCCGCTTTTTCGATTGTGCCGTCTTCCGTGCCTTGCTCAATTAAGTCTTTTACTTCATCTTCCGTTACCGTTTCTTCAAAATCAGTGTTTACGCCAAAGAGAAGGAGGATGTTTTTGGCGAGTTTAGACAGGAGCGTTATGATGGGGCTTGTCACAAAAAGTAAGGCGCGAAGAATATTTTGATAGCGAATCAGATATTTTTCGGGATTGGTATCGGCTATCTTTTTTGGTATAAACACGCCTAATAGCATGAGAATAAACGTGGTTCCGCCAATGTTTATTATTAAAGATATAAAATAAGGATGAGGCAAAAAATTTAACGATTTTGCCAGAATAGGCGCGCCGAAGCTTGCGGCAATCAATCCCGCGACGACGCCTAAGAGCATCA
>JAFXOC010000644.1 GCA_017529085.1 Selenomonadaceae bacterium
AAGCCGTCACAGATACCTCAAAATTATCTGTGACACATCTGTGACAACTGTGACATTTGAAAATTATTCTCATTGATTTTCAGAAATAAAAATTCTATATCGTTTTCCATTTACTCTTTTCAAAACAGTTTTCAGCTTCAAAATTCTATTGACTTGTTTTGAAAATTCAATATTGCTCATCGCCTGTAAACTGTTCGCTAAACAGTATTCCTGATACCGTTTGTAAACTACGTTTGTCGGCTCGTTTTCTATCTGAAATTCTTCAACTTCACATTCCTTGAAAAATCCCAAAATAGGATTGTTGGTTTCTTCATAAGCGTCAAGTTCCTTCTTCACCTTCTCGGAGAATGTAAACTCTTTGTTTTGAAGTATTCGTTTTAACCCCGCAAGCCCTAAATTTATCAAGTATTCCATAACGTCCTCGCCTTTTAGAGCGTATTTTATATAAGGGTCGAAGTTTGGATTCGGCGTTCCGTCCGGCAGGAGTTTTGTAAAACTCGCCTTGAACGGGATAATACAAAGCCTACGTTTTATTGCGCCCGTTTTGTCCTTAATCCTTGGTATCACATTCGCGGAAAATAAAAATTTTGCGTAAGGATTAAAAGCGAAGGGATCGTGTCCTTTTCTTTCAACGGTCACGCTGTCGCCCGTCACAAGTTTTCTGAAAGTGGATGCGTCGGAAATAAATTCTTCGCCTATATCGTCGCCGATGTTGGCAAGTTTTCCGTAAAGCTCCGCTTTTTTAAATCTATCCGTAAGCTCGTGAATATCAAGCGACGCTACGTTCCTCTCGCCTAAAAGATTTTGCGCCATTGATAAAAACGTGCTTTTGCCGTTCGCCTTGTCGCCGGTAAGAATAAACGCGATCCCCAGTTCGTTTCTTCTGTAAAAGCAATATCCGATGGCTTCTTCAAGTAAGCTGCGGATTTTTTTATCGTTGCACGAAAGTCTGTTCAATACGGTGTCGGCGGCTTCCGAATATGCTTTGGGGTTATATTTCCACGGGATTTTGTTTGTGATAATATTTTCAGGCGAAAAATGCGAAAACTCCTCCGTATCAATGTTATATACGCCGTTTTCAAAGGCTATTAAATTCGCGCTGTCAACCTTCGTATTCTCGCGTATTGATATTTCAAGATATTTTAGCACTTCAAGCCGCTGATTAGCCTTTAGCGTCGGAATATGTTTTATCATCGCGTTTTCAATGTCTAAATGATTCGGTTCGTAAATTCCGTTTTTGTATATATGGAGCGCGTTATTTATCCTCAAAATATGGTCGTTGTTTTTTAAAAATAATGAAAATTTGTCGTGAAGAAATTTATTTTCCTGAAAAAACAGAGGTTTTTGAAAGGATTCGTCCCTTAAAATCGTTTCGAGTTCCTCTTTTGAGAGCGGGTCTTTTAGAATATATTTGTTTATAATTCGTATGGTTTCCCGCCCTTCTTCCACGGAAAAACCGTTTCTTTGAAGTACCGAATATAATTGTAAAGTTCTTGGTTTCTCCCGTCGCCTGCTTCAAATTTTGAAAAATCCGTTTTAAATCTGTCGATGGGAAAGAACCAGCGCGGAAGTTTTTGCGCTTCTTCCTCCTTTCCCGTCGTGTCGTATAGGATTTTTCGCTTTTTTCCGCCTAATTTTATAACTTCGTAAGAGTTGCGAGTACCGAGTTTTATGTCCGCCAATATGTTTATGCCTAATCGGACTTTTGTTTTATT